>JAGRKQ010000124.1:7619-15702 GCA_020442235.1 Hyphomicrobiaceae bacterium
AAGGTGCCGAAGACGTCGAAGAAATTGATCACCTTGGCGGGGTTGGCCATGCCCGAAAGGGCAATGCCGAGGCCGAAGACGGCGCCGATGAGGTAGGCGGCAAGAACGGGCATCGGGTCAGCCTCCGATCACATGGCGCAGGATGAAGACCGTCACGGCGGTCGTCGCCATGAAGGTGAGGGTGGCGGCGATGGAGCGCGGAGCAACGCGGGCAAGGCCGCACACGCCATGGCCGGAGGTGCAGCCGCCGCCGAGCGTGACGCCGATGCCGACGATAAAGCCGCCGGCGACCAGCATCGGCAGGCTGGCGGGCACGGTCACGACCGGCATCGCGCCGGTGATGGCCAGAAACAGCGCCGGACCGGTCACCATGCCGGCCAGGAAGGCGACGCGCCAAAGAACGTCCTTCGCGCCGGAGGGAAAGAGGATGCCGGCCAGAATGCCCGTCGCGCCGGCGATGCGGCCATGAAACAGCATCAGGAGCGTTGCGGCCGTGCCGATGAGCAGGCCGCCGCCAAGCGAGGCATAAGGCGTGAAGTCGGTGGGAAACTGGTCCACGGTGAATGTGTCCTGTCGAAGTGCTCTGGTTTGACCGCCGGTGCGTTCCGCCCGTGCGGCCATTGCGCGCTGACATGGCGGGCGGGTCCTTTGCGGTCAAGTCGGGTGGGACACGATGCCGCTGCTGCCGGGCTCGGTTGCCAGCTTAAAATCGCCCGTGCTACCTGCGGGAGAGATGGGGCGGTGCCCCGGTCGGGGGCGCCGGGTCGGCGTTTGCGTGAAGCCTTGCAGTCTGAAAACCGCCCTGCGCCGGGCCCTGATGCCGGCCTTTTGCCGATCACGGCCTATGTGCGCACCCTCAACGAAGAAAAGATGATCGGCGATGTCGTCGGCGCGGCGGCGCGGCTGTGCGACGAGGTCGTCGTCATCGACTGCGGGTCGAAGGATGCCACCGCCGCGCGGGCCGAAGCGGCCGGCGCCCGCGTCATCGTTCACGAGTGGCTCGGCAATGGCCACCAGAAGCGACTGGCCGAGGAGGCGGCGCGGAACGACTGGCTGCTCGATCTCGATGCCGATGAAATCCTTTCCGATGCGCTGTGCGCCGAGATCCGCGCGCTCTTTGCCGGCGGAGCGCCGGCGCCGGACATCTTCCAGCTGAAGCTGGTGATCGTCACGCCCTTCGGCGATGTCTGGTCCTGGTTCGGGCTCGATCACCGGGCGAAGCTCTACAATCGCCGGCTGGCGCGCATGCCTGCCGATGCGATTTCCGACCAGCTCGACGGGGCGCTGCGCAAGGGCCGGCGCAAGCTGAGGGGCGCGCTCTATCATCACGCCTTCCGCGACATGCGCCATCTGGCCGAGCGCATGAACAGCCGCTCCAGCCGTGGTGCACCGGGGGCGGCCAGGCGCGGCATGGCGGTGACGCTGCTGCGCATTGCCTTCGGCCTGCCGGTCTATTTCCTGAAGAAATATCTTGTCTCGGGCTATGTGTTCGGCGGGGCCTACGGCTTTTCCGCCGCGCTGGTGCTCGCCTATGGACGCTGGCTGCGCGACGTGAAGGCCTATGAGATCCTGCGCGGGCGGCAGCGTTCCGGTTAGTCTGCCGGATCAGGATTCCGGGACGATGCGGTCGATCAGCGTTTCGACGATGGCAAATTCGCTTTCCGGCAGCTGACCCTCATACAACAGGCTGGTCATGAACATGCCGTCGATGAGAAGACGCACGCCCACCGCCTGATCGAGGGTGAGCCCATCGGCAACGAGCTTGTCCGTCCAGCCCGAAAGCATGTCGGACACGAAGGTCGCCAGCCGGCGGTCGACGGAAACCGCGGCGATGAACACCGCCATCAGCCCGGTATCGTCACGGATCTTGTCGAAGGCGGTCAGCATCAGCGCCTTGTGCAGACGGTGGCCTTTTCCGGCATAGGCCTTGATCGTCGCTTCCAGCCGTTCCGCTTCCTCATAGACGAGGGCCGTCACCATCTCGTCCTTGGAGGCGAAATGATAGAAAAAGCCGCCCTTGGAAATCTGCGCGGCCTCGATCACCCGGTCGATGGTCAGGCCCATCGGTCCCTCGGTGGAGGCAAGATGCCGGGCGGCTTCGAGAATGGCTGGCTTGGCGCTCATGGCGACATAACTAGACGAACCGGTCGGTCCATAAATACGCATTTATACAGAAATTCCGGGTCGGGCTTCACCATTGCGCAATCGGTTTCTGGCAGGTTTTGCGTATGGTCCAGAACGCACGCGCCCGCATCGATCTGTCGGATCCCTTCGCGGAGGGGCCGGAGCCGCTGCGCCGGATTCATACGCTCTGGCTGGAGGCGGCGGGGCGCGGTCTGCCGCGCATATCGGACCTGCCGGTGGATGCGCTGTTGCCGCATATGCCGCATCTGGCGCTGATCGAGTCGCGCGCCTCGGTTCGCGATGCCGTTTTCCGGTTTTTCGGCGCTGCGCTGATCGAGCTTTCGGGCGCGGATCTGACCGGCATGGCGCTGCGGCGGGCTTTTTCGGAGCAGGCGGCCGCGGAGGTTGAGACCCAGATCGACTGGGCTGCGTCACGCCGGTTGCCTGTCCTCGATCAGATGCAGCCTGCGCCTTGCCCCGAGCACGGCAGCTGCTGGCGCCTCATCCTGCCGGTTCAGCCGGCAGCGGAAGGTGGAACGCGCGTGGTGGCGGCGTTTTTCCGCGAAGGCCCCGGCGCGAGAAAGGTCCAATCCCGGTCCCGCATGAGCCTGGCAGCAGGACAGAAGGCCGGGCATCTTTGGGCGCAGGCATCGCGCCCGGTGCCCGAGCGCGAGATCGTCTATCTCGACTGAACCAGTGCCGGCAGGATGATGCGCTGCAAGAGGAGCGTCGGCGTCATCCACTGGTCGGGCCGGTTGTAGGCCCCGCAGAAGACCACCGCGACGGCATCGAGCGTCGGCATCAGGTAGAGCCTTTGCCCGCCGTTGCCGTTGGCGGACAACACCGGAACCGGCCCCGAAGGGCCGGGCTGATCGGACAGATACCAGAAATGGCTGTAGGCGAGGCCAAAGGGCGTTGCCGTGACCGGTGTCCGGCAGCGCGCAATCCAGCTTTCGGGGATGACCTGCCGGCCCTCGGCACGGCCACCGTTCAGAACCGCCCGCCCGATGCGGGCAAGGTCCGGGGTGGCCAGCCGCAGGCCCGAGGCCGGCGAGGCAATGCCGTCGCCGCCGCTGTTCCATTCAAACGCCCCGATCCCGAGCGGGCCGAACAGCGCTTCGCGGGCGAAGGCCTCGAGGCTTTGGCCGGTGCCGCGCTCGATGATGGCGCCGATCAGCGCTGCCGCGCCGCCGCAATAGGTCCAGCGCGTTCCCGGTTCGTGATCGATCGGCTGGGCCAGCACGAAGCGATAGCGGTCCTCGGCGAGCTCCATGGCGATTTCGGAGTTTTCCGGGTCGGTATAGGGCAGGTCCTCGTTCCAGCGGATGCCAAGCGTCATGTTGAGCGCGTTGGCGATGGTCCAGCCGACCCGGCGCGCATCGCCGGCCAGATCGGCATATTCGGGAAAGGCGGAAAGAAGCGGCGCCTCCGGCGGGGGCACCAGGCCGCGCTCCAGCGCGATGCCATAAAGCAGCGAGGTGATGCTCTTGGTCACCGAGCGCAGATCATGCAGCGCGGCGGCATCGAAGCGGCGTCTGCCGAGATCGCGGCCCCAGTTCTCGTCCGCGCCCTCATAATAGCGCTCCGTCAGCATCGCCCCGCCCCGGTCCACATAAAGCGCATGCAGATCGGGCAGGAGCCCGGATGCAACGCCGAGATCGCAGGCCTCGCCGATGGCGATATCAGAAGGCGGCATGGCAGGGCTCCTTTCCCCGGCGGCGGCTTTCAGGGCCGATGAGCCGGGAAGGAGCGCCGGAATGCATCCTGACACGGTGCCAAGCGCGGAGGCGAGCAGGAATCGACGGCGGTTCAGGAGCATCGGGGTCACCTGCAACCAACCGGCGATGAGCGGTTTCCCCGCTTGGTGCCAGGTGCGATGCTGAACATCATGCCGCGAGCGCAGCCCTCTCTTCGTTTCTTCTCGGGCCATCGGCCGGAAATGGTCCGAACTAGTGCTGCCGCGTCTTTAGTTAGAGATAGGATCGCGGAAGCGATCCCGTGTGGCGGGCGCCACACAATAAGGCGCGCGTTTGTCATCCGGTGTATCGGGGTTAACCATGGCGTCGATCCTGCAGAAGTACAGATCTGCCCATGCCGCATAGCCAAGCCCATTCGGATGGAAGAGGCCGAAGGTCGTCAAAAGGCGCGTTTCCGTGAGATTTCCAAGGAAACTACGCGCTTCGAATGTATCCGGCATATTTGTCGGCAACTGATTTTGCACGGCGGTGCCATCATCGGGTGTTCTGAGCCATCTCTCCGTCACCGCATATGCGTCGCGGTAGGGGCCTGGCGTATCCCTGCGATCCGAGGAGATTATGCCCTGTTCGCCAGCGCACCAGCCATGACGATCAAACAGAGTGTCTGCAGAAATTACGTTCCATTCATTCCTAAGCGCATATTGTTGTATTTCTAAGTTCAGATTTGAGGCATAGTTATCATTGATATCTTTAATTTCATCACCTGTAATAACAGGATCAATGCCAAAGAGAGATATCAGGTCAAAAGATGCCAATCCTACTGTGTCGTCGCAAGGTATATTATTTTCATCATTAAATCCGAGTGGGTAAGTTGAGACAATGATGTTTTCAGCATGAACGGGCAAATGGTGACGAATCGCATCGTTCAAGTCACCATATAGACTCTCGATCCGTTCATTGACGATAACTCTAGCTTCCGAGGGGCTGAGGGCTGGTCTTTCTCGCGCCCAGTTCAGGCCAACGCGTTCAACATCGCTGACAAGCGCGTCCATGATGACACTTGCAAAGCCGGTGTCATTTCCGCCGATCGTCATGGTGAGAACATCGATATTTCGGATGAAGCGCGTATCATCCGTTCCTCGGCATTCAATTATTTGCATGTTTGAGTATGTCTGTGCCTCCTGGATTGTTCTTGCATCCCAAGGAGCATCAGGCAGAAGGCCATTTTTTTCATAGTAATCGAGAATTGTTTGTGATCTGCCAAAAAGATTAAGAACTCTCTGCCAAGTGCTCGGGTAAGGGTTGTTCTGTTCCATGTATGCGTTGAATCCTTCAATGTATGAATCCACATCAGGATCTCGGCACAGGAGCAAAATTGCCTGATTTATTTGAGACAGGGTCGCGCGCCACAGCAAACCAGTCTTATTTTGTACATTCCTGTTACGACTGAATTCTGGAACGCCGCTATAAGTTCCAAGTATACCCGAATAAACTTCGGCGCCGGAGCAAGTCAGATTAATATGGACGACCTCCGTCTGCGGGTTGGTCGCGGCGTAGTGGATCGCTGCACGTGAGGGAGCGGACAGGAAGGAGCGGTGGCAGGAGCGTTCAAGCCAATGCGCGGCGTTGGTTGTGTATTCGCGGGGTGTGTCGTCGTCGCGATTGGGAGCAATGCCCTGCGTCGGTATGCGCTCGAAGGTCCCGTTGCGCAGTCGTGTCCGGGCGGCAAAATCCGGGGCGCCTTCTCCGGCCGAATAGGAATCTCCCATCGACAGGATCACGAGTTCACGAATTAGGGTGTCTTCGCCACTGAGGGTGAGCGGAGCAATTCTATTATTGCTGTCGTTGGGATCAGCGATGGTTACTCGGATAGTAGAGGTGCTATCCCCCCGGAGCATGCCGAAGGACACAGGCTCACCGCATGGGCTTGTGATGGGGGCGCCATCAACATTCCAGGTACACATATATTCGGAATATTGTCCCTGCTCATCCTGGTCAGTGAACTCCAGCCAGATTCTGGAGGGTCTTCTTTCGAAATCACTTCCTTTTGTGGCGCATTCATCACTGATGTATGAATCGTCTGTTGTTAATGCTTGTATAAATTCAACATTAGCCCCGCAATGATCATGCCTTTCATGGTGTCTATCATTATAATACATATTGCGAGCATGATCATAAAATGAATCGGTGCGCAGATAGGCAGTCGCAATATATTCAGTGGGGAAATTAATGTAATTAAATGCTGCTCCGTAGAGCGCTTCTCGGTCTTCTGCTGATGGATGTCTTAAAGCTTCTGCAGCTCTTTCTCGCCTGACAGGCCCGATGGCTCTTTCAGAGCACAGGATGGCGCCGATATCCGAACGGTCGCAGTCAGGATCGTAATAGAGCGCTCGCCGTGCGGACCAGTCCCAAGGGCCGGCAGTTACGAAGTCTCGAAACCATTGTCCGGTGGAATTCCCCGAGGCTGGAGCCATGACCCTGTAGGGGTATCTCAATTCCCAATGAATGCTTGCCGCTTGACACAGCCCCATCGAGAACAACAGTGCGATTGATGCAATCAATATCCTGAACATGGCTTCGTCCCCTTAATGCAATAAGGTGAGGTGAATTCACGTTGTGGGGATCATGGATTGAGCTTTTACGGCGAGTCAACCGTTGGTGTATTGTCCGAAGCTTGAGAACGCCATCAACGGCGATGACCAATACGAAGGATATTCGCCTTTGGGCGCTGCCAGAGGTTGGCTGTACCTGTTGAAGAGGGGTATGCGCACAAGAACAAAGCGCGCAGAGACAAATATTGAGAAGAGATTGGCGGAAAATTCAAACTTAAATTCAAAAATCCGGCTGTTCTGCAGGGCGGTAGGGTCGCCTGCCCCATCAAACCGTGTGCGCGGCAAACTGGCGTGAGATCAAGAAACTGGCGGAGAGGGGGGGATTCGAACCCCCGATAGAGTTGCCCCTATGCCGCATTTCGAGTGCGGTGCTTTCAACCACTCAGCCACCTCTCCGCGGGAAGCCGTCTGACGGCCTCGTCAAAAGCCGCGGGACCATAGTGAAGGCGCTGCGCGATGACAAGCGCCCAAAAGCGCTTTTCGCAGGATGATCTTCGGCGTGTCCAGGCTGGCCGGTCCGGCCTTGCGGGATCGCGGCAAGCGGGCGGGGCAGGCGCGATTGACGAGGCGGACGCCTTCCACTATAGACCCGGCGCAAGCGCGTCTCGCGAGGGGCGCGCGGTTTCGTTTGCGCGCCTGTGGGCCGGATTCCGGTCAAGGCGGGCAGGCGGTCCGACAACAACCCGACTGAAAGAAGCTGCCGGGGGCCCTTCAAGGGGCCGAGCCGGGGCCGAACACAAAGGACAAGAAGATGTTCGCAGTCATCCGCACCGGCGGCAAGCAGTATCGCGTTGCCGCAGAGGATGTCATCCGGGTCGAGAAGCTCGACGCCGGTGTCAATGATTCCGTCACTTTCGCCGACGTTCTGATGATCGGCGGCGAGGATGGCCTCACCGTCGGCGCCCCGCTCATCGAGGGCGCCTCGGTCATCGGCGAAGTGCTCGACCAGGCCCGTTCGCGCAAGGTCATCATTTTCAAGAAGCGTCGCCGCCAGAATTCGCGCCGCAAGAACGGCCACCGCCAGCACTACACCGAGGTCAAGATCACCGAGATCCTGGCCGCGGGCGCCAAGCCGTCGACGAAGAAGGCTGCCAAGAAGGCCGATGAAGCGCCGAAGGCCGAAGAGGCTGTGGCCGAGACCGCGGCCGTGACGCCGCTGTTCACCGCGCCGGAAGGCGCCGCCGACGATCTGAAGAAGATCTCCGGCGTCGGCAAGGTGCTGGAAGGCAAGCTGAACGCGCTCGGCATCACCACCTATGCGCAGATCGCCGCCTTCACCGCGGACGACATCGCCCGCGTCGACGACGTGCTCAACTTCAAGGGCCGCATCGACCGCGAAAACTGGGTCGAGCAGGCCACGACGCTCATGAACGAGGCGAACGGCTGAGCCGCCGCGCCCCTTAAGGTCAAGGAGAACCTCCCATGGCACACAAGAAAGCAGGCGGCTCCTCGCGCAACGGTCGCGATACAGCAGGCCGCCGTCTCGGCGTGAAGAAGTTCGGCGGCGAAGCCGTCATCGCCGGCAACATCATCATCCGCCAGCGCGGCACCAAGTGCAAGCCGAGCACCAATCTCGCCCTCGGCAAGGATCACACGATCTTCGCCCTCGTCGTTTGCGAGGTCGCCTTCTCCAAAAAGGCCGCCCGGACC
>JAGRKQ010000125.1 GCA_020442235.1 Hyphomicrobiaceae bacterium
GCCATCAAGCGCGCCCGCTTCCTGGGCCTCCTGCCCTACGTGATCAGCTGATCGACAGGCCGCCGCGCGGGACATTCCCTGCGCGGCGGCCCTGCATTTTCAGGTTGGGCCCAAGGCCCTAACCGCTTCCAGAACGAGGCGGGACAGCAGGCGGGGCCGTTCACCCCCGCATGATCCGGATGCGAAACGCATCCCGTCCCGTTTCATCGACAAGGGCGGCCTGCCGCCACAACACGGGACACAAGATCATGGACGTCATTCTTCTCGAACGCGTCGCCAAGCTCGGCCAGATGGGCGAAGTGGTGAAGGTGCGCAACGGCTATGCGCGCAACTTCCTGCTGCCGCAGGGCNNCAAGGCGCTGCGCGCCTCCAAGGAAAACCTCGCCCGCTTCGACCGCGAACGCGCCCAGCTTGAGGCGCGCAACCTGGAACGCCGCAGCGAAGCGGAAAAGGTCTCCGAAAAGGTCGCCGGCCGCACCATCGTTGTGATCCGTTCTGCCGGCGAGACCGGTCAGCTTTACGGTTCCGTCGCCACCCGTGACATCGCCGAGGCGCTGTCCGAGGACGGGCTGACGATCGAGCGCAGCCAGGTTCGCCTCGATGCGCCGATCAAGACCATCGGCATGCATGATGTCGCCCTCCAGCTGCATCCGGAAGTCGAAGTGACCGTCACCGTCAACGTCGCCCGCTCGGCCGACGAAGCCGAACGTCAGGCAGCCGGCGAAGATCTCTCCGCCCGCGACCGCGACATGTTCGAGTTCGAGCCCGTCGACGAGGACGAAGAAGGCGAAGAGGGCCTGTTCGAGGCACCGCCCGCCGATGGCGACGAAGCCTCGGAAGAAACCGGGAACTGACAAGGGCTTCGCCCATTTGAAGGCGCTGTTGTCCACAGGATGTCCAGCGCCTTTCCACCGGGCTCTCCAAGGCGCCGGTGAACAAGACCTGAAAGACCCCGCAGGCCGGCGCTTGCGGGGTCTTTTGCATCGCCGACTCGCATCCCATCGGCTAAGGTGCCGCCGCCCGGAGGATCCTGATGCCTGAAGCCGTTGCCCGCCTCGACACGGCGCGCGCCCTGCGCCACGCCCCGCACAATGCGGAAGCCGAAGCCGCCCTTCTCGGCGCGCTTCTGGTCAACAACGACGTCTATCAGCGCATTTCCGCCCTCGTCGAAGAGCCGCATTTCTATCTGGAACCGCACCGCAAGATCTTCCGCTCCATCGCCGGCCTGATCGGCAAGGGCAAGACGGCGACGGCGATCAGCGTGAAGACCGATTTCCGCCCCGACGAGATGATCGGCGACGTGCCGATTGCGACCTATCTCCTGCGCCTTCATGCCGACGCGGCAACGACCATCAACGCCGTCGACTATGCCCGCATGGTGCGCGATCTGGCCGTGCGACGCGATCTGATCGGCATCGGCGACGCGATTTCCGACACCGCCTATGACGCGCCGCTGACGAGCGAACCGCGCGAGCAGATCGAGGCGGCCGAGCGCAAGCTTTTCAGCCTTGCCGAGACGGGCCGGTCCGATCAGGGCTTCGTCGCCTTCCAGACCGCCAATGAGCTGGCCTTGCAGATGGCCAATGCCGCCCGCCAGCGGGCCGGGCATCTTTCCGGCATCGCCACCGGGCTGACGCTGCTCGACCGCCGGCTCGGCGGGCTTCAGAATTCCGATCTTGTCGTCCTCGCCGGCCGTCCCGGCATGGGCAAGACGGCGCTCGCCACCAATGTCGGCTTCAACATCGCGCGCAACTGGCGCGGCGAGCCCGGCGCCAACGGCCAGATGGAAACCAAGGACGGCGGCATCGTCGGTTTCTTCAGCCTGGAAATGAGCTGCGAGCAGCTCGCCATGCGCATCATTTCCGAACAATCCGGCGTGCCGTCCTACAAAATCCGTCAGGGCACGCTGACCGATGCCGAATTCGACCGGGTGTGGAATGCCGCCGAGGCGATCAACCAGATTCCCTTCTGGATCGACCAGACCGGCGGCCTGTCGATCGGCCAGGTGGCGGCGCGTGCACGAAGGCTGAAGCGCCAGCGCGGGCTCGACCTTCTCATCATCGACTACATCCAGCTGCTTCAGGGCAACAGCAAGCGCGGCGACAACCGCGTGCAGGAGGTCACCGAGATCACCACCGGCCTCAAGGCGCTGGCCAAGGACCTCAACGTGCCGATCATCGCGCTGTCGCAGCTTTCCCGTCAGGTGGAATCGCGCGACGACAAGAAGCCGCAGCTTTCGGACCTGCGCGAATCGGGCTCCATCGAGCAGGATGCGGACGTCGTCCTCTTCGTCTTCCGCGAGGAATATTATCTCCAGCAGCGCGAACCCAAGCCCGGCACCGAAGAGCACAATGTCTGGCAGATGAGCATGGACAAGGTGCACGGGCGCGCCGAGGTCATCGTCGGCAAGAACCGCCACGGTCCGGTGGGCTCGATCAAGCTGCAATTCCAGTCGGATGTGACGCGCTTTGCCGATCTGGTCGAAGACGATCACATGCCGGAACGGATGGACTGATCATGCCGGGGCCAGGCCATGCCGAATGAACGGGGCGCGGGCGGGCGGCTGACCGTCGATCTGGATGCGCTTGCCACCAACTGGCGTACGCTCGAAACACGGGCCGCGCCGGGCGAGACGGCGGCCGTCGTCAAGGCGGACGGCTACGGGCTCGGCATCGCCCCGGTGGTGCGCAGCCTTCGCGCCGCCGGCTGCAAGACCTTCTTCGTCGCCCTGCCCGAAGAGGGCGTGACGGCGCGCCAGCACGCGCCCGATGCGACGATCTACATTCTCAACGGCTTCTTTGCCGAAGCGGCGGAGACCTACCGCCAGCACCGGCTGCGTCCGGTGATCGGCAGCCTCGATGAACTCGACGATGTCGCCCGGCGGCTTGGCGAAGGTCCGGGGGCGGCGCTGCATGTCGACACCGGCATGAACCGGCTGGGCCTGTCGATGGAAGAGGCGCTGGCGCTCGATCCGGCCGATCCGCGCCTCACGCGCGCTGGCGTTGGGCTGCTGATGAGCCATCCGGCCTGCGCCGATACGCCGGATCATCCGCTGAACGCCCGCCAGACGGAGGCTTTCAGCGCGGCCAAGGCGCATCTTCCGGCGCTCGCCGCTTCGCTTGCCAATTCCGCCGGCACGCTGGCGGGCGGGCCTTTCCTGCACGATCTCGCCCGCCCGGGGATTGCGCTTTACGGCGGCTGTGCCCGGTCCGGCGAGCCCTCTTTAAGGGCGGTGGTGCGGCTGGAAGTGCGGGTTCTTGCCGTGCGCGCCGTCAAGAAGGGTGAAAGCGTCGGTTATGGCGCGGCCGAGACGCTGAAAGCCGATGGACGCGTCGCAATCCTCTCGGCCGGCTATGCGGACGGGCTGCTGCGCGCTGCCGGTTCGGCCGACGGACATGCGGGCGCAGCGGCGATGATCGCCGGCACGCTTTGCCCCTTTGTCGGGCGCGTTTCCATGGACCTCATCGCCATTGATGTTTCCGCCCTGCCCGAAGCGAGCGTCACGCGCGGCACGATTGCCGAAATCCTCAACGAGACACTGACCGTCGACCGCTACGGCGAAGCCGCCGGCACCATCGGCTACGAAGTTCTGACCGCCCTCGGTTCGCGCTATGCCCGCAGCTATATCGGCGATCCCGGCGACACCCGATGAGCGGCCCCTTCAACCCCACCCGCGATCCCGTGCACGGTTTCCTGTTCGAGGGCGCCGGCTTTGCCGCAAAGGGCGGCGCGGGCCGCGAAGGCTTTGTCTTTTCCATCTGGGTGCGCACAGAAACGGCTGCCGGAGCGCGGGTGCTGGCGCTCCAGCATGCCCGGCGGATCGTTCTGGAGCGCTGGGGCGAAGACCCTTCGGGGGCGCTTCGCATGCTGGCCATCGGGCGCAGCGAGGCCGACCCGGCGCTCGAACGCCTTGACGACACCACCTGGTGGACCGACATCAGCGTGCATCCCGACACGCTCTTCACCCGGCTGCGCCAGATGTTCGGCCAGTTCCGCGTCCGCCTCTAGGCTCAGGAGCCCTACCGCATGGCCAAGCGGCGCACCCAGTTCATCTGCCAGTCCTGCGGCGCGGTGCACGCGCGCTGGTCGGGGCGCTGCGATGCCTGCGGCGGCTGGAACACCATCGTCGAAGAAGACACCGGCGCGGCTGCGGGCGGCGCGCTCGGCGGGCCGCAGGCGAAGGCCGCCAAGGGACGCAAGGTGCCGCTTGTCGGGCTTGAAGGCGAAACGCTCGAAACCCGCCGGCTGGTGACCGGCATCGGCGAGTTCGACCGGGTGACCGGCGGCGGGCTGGTTCCGGGCTCTGCCGTGCTGGTCGGCGGCGATCCTGGAATCGGCAAGTCGACGCTGCTCATCCAGGCCGCCGGATCGGTGGCGCGCAAGGGCGGGCGTGTCGTCTATGTTTCCGGCGAGGAAGCCGTCGGACAGGTGCGGCTTCGCGCCCAGCGCCTCGGGCTTTCCGGCGCGCCGGTGCAGCTGGCCGCCGAGACCAATGTCGACGACATCGTGGCAACGCTTTCCGAGGGCGCCGCGCCCGATCTCGTCATCATCGATTCCATCCAGACGCTGTGGACGGCGATGGCCGAGAGCGCGCCCGGCACCGTCACCCAGGTGCGCGCCAGCGCCCAGACACTGATCCGCTTTGCCAAGAATTCCGGCGCCGCCATCATCCTAGTCGGTCACGTCACCAAGGATGGGCAGATCGCCGGTCCGCGCGTCGTCGAGCACATGGTCGACGCGGTGCTCTCCTTCGAGGGAGACCGCACGCATCTCTTCCGGATTCTGCGCGGGCTGAAGAATCGCTTCGGCCCGACCGACGAGATCGGCGTCTTCGAGATGGGCGGCGAGGGACTGCGGGGCGTGCCCAACCCGTCCGAGCTGTTTCTGGGCGAACGGTCCGGGGCAACGCCGGGCGCGGCGGTCTTTGCCGGTGTGGAGGGCACGCGCCCGCTGCTTGTGGAAATCCAGGCGCTGGTCGCCCCCTCGCCGCTCGGCACGCCGCGCCGGGCGGTCGTCGGCTGGGATTCCAACCGGCTTTCCATGGTTCTGGCGGTGCTGGAAGCGCATTGCGGGCTGAGATTCGGCGGCCACGACGTTTATCTGGCCGTTTCGGGGGGCATGCGTCTGGTCGAACCGGCTGCCGATCTTGCCGTTGCCGCCGCGCTCGTCTCCTCGCTGGCGCAGGCGCCGCTTGCCCATGACGATGTGTTTTTCGGCGAGATCGGCCTTTCCGGGGCCGTGCGCGCCGTTCCGCATGCGGCATTGCGCCTGAAGGAGGCTGCGCGGCTCGGCTTTTCGCGCGCTCACATCGCCGGCGGGCAGCCCGATTGCGAGGATGCGCCGCTCACACTGACCCGCATCGACCGGCTCGATGAACTGGCGGGCGCAATTGTCGCCTCCGGTGTGGTTCGCGAACACTCGCCAAACGCGGAAGATGTGGTATAGCGCCCGCTCAAGCGCTCACAGCGAAAAGGAAGACAGATGTCGGTCACGGTGCTCGACGCGGTCGTGTTCGTCGTGGTTCTGGCCTCGGCGGTGCTGGCGATGATGCGCGGCTTCCTGCGCGAGGTCCTGTCCATCGGCTCCTGGGTGGCCGCGGCAATTGCCGCCTACCTGTTCTATCCGCAGCTGGAACCCTTTGCGGCCCAGTATCTTGGCGAGGGCATCGTTGCCCGCGCGGCGGCCATCGGCGGCATCTTTCTGGTCGTGCTGCTGGTCGTTTCCTACATCACGATGCGGATTTCCGATTTTGTGATGGATTCCAAGATCGGCCCGCTCGACCGCACGCTCGGCTTTCTGTTCGGCGCAGCGCGCGGCATCCTGCTGTTCGTCGTCGCGGCGCTGTTCTTCGATTTCTTCGTGCCGCAAAATCCGCCGGACTGGGTCGCCAATTCGCGCTCCAAGCCGTTTCTCGACCAGCTTGGCGAAGATCTTCTGGCGATCCTGCCCGACGATCCGCAGGAGCAGATCATCGACCGCCTGCGCAACGCCGCCGAAGGCACGCCCGAGGAAGAAACCCCCGCGGATGCACCCGAGACGGACGCCGCGCCGGAAACCGGTTATGGTGACGGCGAGCGCCGCGGACTGGATCAACTGATCGACCGCTCCACAACCCAGTAAGGGGTTCTGTCATGGCCGTCCTGATCGACACCCTCGGCGACGAGGATCATTTTCGCGATGAATGCGGCGTCTTCGGCGTCTTCGGACATCCGAACGCGGCCGCCCTGGCGGCGCTGGGCCTGCACGCCCTTCAGCATCGCGGACAGGAAGCGGCTGGCATCGTCACCTTCGACGGCAACCAGTTCTTCTCTGAACGCCACATCGGCCTTGTCGGCGACGCCTTCACCAAGCAGTCGGTCATTGACCGGTTGATGGGCAACCGGGCCATCGGCCATGTGCGCTATTCGACAGCCGGCGGCACGGTGCTGCGCAACGTCCAGCCGCTGTTTGCAGAATTTGCCGGCGGCGGTTTTGCCGTTGCCCATAACGGCAATCTGACCAATGCCCGCAAGCTCCAGCGCCATCTGCGCGAGCGCGGCTCGATCTTCCAGTCGACCTCCGACACCGAAACCATCCTGCACCTGACGGCAACGTCGCTGGCCGGACAGATCGTCGACAAGCTGGTCGATGCCCTGCACAAGCTCGAAGGCGCCTATTCGCTGGTCGGGCTGTCGGAAAAGAAGATGATCGGTGTGCGCGATCCGCTCGGTGTGCGCCCGCTGTCGCTCGGCATGGTCGACGGCGCGCATGTATTGGCTTCCGAAACCGTCGCCTTCGACATCATCGGGGCGGAGTTCGTGCGCGACATCGAGCCGGGCGAGATGGTGATCATCACCGAGGACGGGATCGAGAGCATCCGGCCCTTCTCCGCGCATCCGAGCCGTTTCTGCGTGTTCGAATATGTCTATTTCGCCCGCCCCGATTCCCTCGTGGAAGGCCGCAACGTCTATACGGTGCGCAAGGCGATCGGCGCGGAGCTGGCGCGTGAAGCGCCCGCCGATGCGGACATCGTCATTCCCGTGCCCGATTCGGGAACGCCCGCGGCCATCGGTTTTGCACAAGAGGCCGGCATCCCCTTCGATCTCGGCATCATCCGCAATCATTATGTCGGGCGCACCTTCATCGAACCCTCCGACGCGATCCGCCATATGGGCGTGAAGCTGAAGCACAACGCCAATGCGCGCATCCTGGAAGGAAAGCGCGTGGTTCTGGTCGACGATTCCATCGTGCGC
>JAGRKQ010000126.1 GCA_020442235.1 Hyphomicrobiaceae bacterium
GGATCGAAGCCGTAGCGCTCGTAAACGCCGCGGATCTGCGCGATCATCTCGTCGGTGGCGCGGATGTCCGCCGGTGAGCGGTCGATGAAACCGCGCGGCAGACGGGCTTTGACGCGGGCGCGCTTGTCGGTGTTGGCCATGATGTTCGGCTTGAGAAACGGTGGAAAATTCAGGTCGGGCCGGTCTAGCCGATCCCTCACGCCCCGGCAACCGATCAGGCGATGCGCTTCATCACGGCGGACAGAAGAACGGCAAAAACACCGGTGACGGCAAGCGCATCGAGGGTTGCCGTCGTGCCGAAGCGCTCGATCGACAGCGACACGAGGAAGGGCGTCACGGCGCTGACGGCAAGATTGACCCGCAAAAGCCGGCCGAGCCGCACCGCATACCCCTTTCGCCCGAAGAGCATCAGCGGCACCACGCCGCGCACGATGTAGGAAAGCCCCTGCCCGGCGCCGAAGAACAGCGCAAAGCCGACCGCGAGCGGTGTTGCGAGCGCGCCCATATGTTCAACCCGCGACAGAAAGAACAGCCCTGCCGCCATCAGCGCGCTCGACAGGATCGAAAGCGCCACGGGGCCGATACGAGCCTGAAAGGCGCGTTCGGCAAAGCGGGCGCTGACCTGGGACGGGCCGATGAGGGTCGAAACCCAGACAAGGCCCGCCCCGGCGCCGATCGCACCCAGAACCGGGATGAGATGGGCGTGCAGCGCAGCGATCTGGAACCCCTGAAGCGTGACGACGCCGACGAGAACCGGAAACAGCCACAGATGCGGCGTCGGGGCCGGCGCTTCGGGGAGGGCTGCCTGCGGCATGGCCGGCCGCGCGCCTTCAGCCCGCCCGAGCTGGCGCGTGACATAGAGTTCGAGCGGCAGAACCAGCACCAACTGGATCGCGGCAAAGGTGCCGAAAGCCGCCCGCCAGCCGAATGCGTCGGCCAGAAACACCGTCAGCGGCCAGTAGGTGGTGGAGGCGAAGCCGGCGATCAGGGTCAGTTCGGTGATCGAGCCCCTGGCCTTTTCGCCCTCGGCCTCGGCCATCGCGGCGAAGGCGGCATCATAGAAGACGCAGAGCCCGGCAAGCTGTCCGGCAATCAGCCCGATGCCGAACACGACAGGGTGCGGGGCGAGCGCCAGCGTCGCCAAGGCCGCAACGCTGAGGAGCGCGCCGGCGACCAGGATGCGGCCCGCGCCGTGTGCCTCGATGTATCGCCCCATGCGCGGGGCGAGCAGGCCTGAAATCAGAAGACTGGCGGAGAACCAGGCGAAGATCACCGGCTTGTCGACGCCGAAGGTTTCGGCAACGCGCGGCGCCAGTGCCCCGACCGTGTAGTAAAGCGAGCCATAGGAGCAGAGCAGCGCCAGTCCGAGCGCGCCGATCACGCGGCGTGGCAGGCGGGGCGCCGTCCCGTCTGTGTCCATCAAGCAAGCGGACGGGCAAAGGCGGCCCGCTCGGCCTCGACCTGGGCCCGGCAGGCACAGCCTTCGACGTGATCATTGACCATGCCCATGGCCTGCATCAGCGCATAAAGCGTCGTCGGGCCGACGAAGCTGAAGCCCCGCTTCTTCAGCGTCCTGGACAGCGTGACGGATTGCGGCGCGGTGGTGTTGGCACAGAGCACTTCCCGCGTCGGGTGCGCGGGGCGTTCCGCGGCCGGCGGTTCATGCGCCCACAGGAAGGCGGCAAGGCTCTTTCCCGTCTCGTCGCGAAGGCGCAGCACGGCGCGGGCATTGTTGACGGCGGAGACGATCTTGCCCCGATGACGCACAATGGCGGCGTTTTCGACAAGGCGGTCGACATCGGCGGGGGCGAAGGCGGCAACGCGCTCGATCTCGAAGCCCTCGAAGGCGTCGCGAAACGCTTCGCGCTTCCTCAGGATGGTGATCCAGGAGAGCCCGGACTGAAATCCCTCCAGCACCATCTTTTCAAACAAGCGCGTGTCGTCGCCGACGGGACGGCCCCATTCGTGATCGTGATAGGCGACGTAAAGGGGATCGTCCCCGCACCACCAGCACCGCTCGCCCGTCATCGCATCTTCCTCGCTTCGTTCATGCGGCGAAAGGTCGCGCGCTGAAAAAGCGGATGCAAGGGGCAATCGACGCCTCAGGAGAAGAGGGCGTCGATGTCGTCCTGGCTGGCGATGCCGTTGTCGTCTTCCAGCGCCGGGCCATTCAGCAAGGCCTGCTCGCCCTCCATGCCGACCACATGGCGCGGAATGTTGGAGAAGCTTTCCAGCCCGCCCCAGATTTCCAGCATGTGCTCGACGCGGGTTTCGATGAAGCGCAGGGCCTGAACGACCTTGGTGATGCGCTGGCCGGTGATGTCCTGGAAGTTACAGGCCTCGAAGATGCGCATCGAGGCTTCGGCGATGTCGTTGGCCATGCCCTGATCGTCGCCTTCGAGCTTGGCGGAAAGATTGCCGGAACGCTCCTCGATGATCTCGGCCGCCGCGAGAATTTCCTCTGTCGCGGCCTCGGTTCCCTCCACCACGGCGTCGAGCTCGTCGGTGACGCGGTTGATGTCGCGGCCCTTGAAGCCGGAAAAATGCAGCGTCGCGATCTCGGATTTGGTCTCCAGAATCGCCTTCTGGATCGAAGCCATCTCGTCATGCAGGGCGCGCGCTTCGGCCAGTTCCTTGTGGAAGGCGTCCATCGACTGCTGGGTGGCGGCCTGGGAAGCGGTCTCGGCCTTCGTGCCCTGTTCTTCCGGCAGGATCGCCTCGCGCAGTTCGGCAATGGCATCCAGAATGCTCTGGGTGTCAGCCGTGGAAATGCCCGGCCCCTGCACGCTGACGGTCGATTGCGCGCCGCTCATGCGTTCGATGCGAAAGCTTTTCATGCTGCCCGCTGCTGCCCGTGTCATCCCTACCCCCTCGATGAACCGTTGGGCGCACCCTAGGGGGGAGACGTTAAAAATGGATCACGCCGGCAAGAGAAAGAGCGTTGGACAGCGACGTCGCGCGGGCTATGGTCGAGCATCAAGCCGGTTCGCGAAGCGGGCCGTTCCCGTCTTTTCTTGTTCCTTGCCCATGCGCTTCCGCATTCTTTCCGCTCTCTGCCTCCTTGCCGTCCTCGCAACGCCCGCCAGCGCCCAGCGCTACAGCGACAGCGCGCTTGCGGAAGGCTTCTATCGCACCGTCTTCGGACTGGAATACGCCACCTTCAGCGCCAATGCGCGCATCGTGAAGCGCTTCATCGGGCCGGTGCGGGTCTATGTCGACAACCGCGCCCGGCGCGACCGCCGCGCCCGGGTGGAGCGCTTCGTGCGCCAGGTCAATCGCGAGGTGCGCGGGCTCGACATCGCCGTCGCGTCCAATCCGGCGCAGTCCAACTTCACGATCTATGTCGTCGACCGCTGGCAGTATGAACGCATCATCCAGGACGAGATCTACAATTCCACACGCACCGCGGCGCCGGGGCGCTGCATGGTGCGCGTCGTCACCGGACCGCGCGGCATTTCAAGGGCGCAGGCCGTCATCGTCTCCGACGAGGGCGAGTTTCTCTTCAATCGCTGCCTGATCGAGGAAACGCTGCAGGGGCTCGGGCCGCTCAACGACGATTCCACCCTCACCGACAGCGTGTTCAACGATTCCTCGCAGCTGGCCGAATTCACCCTGCACGACCGGTTCATCCTCAACATGCTCTATCACCCGGACATCCGGCCGGGCATGGACCGCCAGACGGTGAACAACATCCTGTCGCGGGTGATCGCGGATGTGCGCCGCTGGGTACGCTGAGGACCGGCGCGCTGAGGCAGGTGCGCTGACGCGATCCTCTTAACCCCGGCTTTACCGCGTTCCTTTGCCGAAGGTTCACCCTGTTCGACGGTTTACCGGCGGTTACCGCGCTCATCGCAATTCGATTCATCATTCGGTTGAGAAGGCCGGGTCAGGGTGCATGCAGCAGCAGGAGCAAGGGCGCTCCTGCCTCACGGTCGAATGTGGTGAGTAAAGACCATGAAGCGAGCATTCCTTGCGGCCCTGGCGGCCGTCCTTCTTTTGCCGGTCGGTGCGGGCGCGGCCAGCGCCCAGCAGGCAGCGGTGACCCTGTCGCGCGATCTCAGCGAACCCTGGGTGTTGCAGCTGCGCCCGGCGATGGCTCCCGGCCGGCGCGTTTTCGTGGCGCCTTCCGGACGGGCCGTTCCGGCAACCCGCGCCACGCAGGGCCGGCGCAGCGAACCGCAGCGCAGCGCCACGCGCCGTGAGCAGGCCCCGGCACCCGCGCCGCGCGCCGCGCGCGGCCGCCAGCTGGATCCGACCTATCTGCCGCAGGTCGTGCAATACAATCGCGACTACGCGCCGGGCACCATCGTCATCGATACGCCGAACCGTTTTCTCTTTCTCGTGCAAGGCGGCGGGCGCGCGCTGCGCTATGGCGTCGGCGTCGGCCGTCCCGGCTTTTCATGGGCGGGCGTGAAGCAGATTTCGGCGAAGAAGGAATGGCCGGATTGGGTGCCGCCGAAAGAAATGCTCCAGCGTCGCCCGGACCTGCCACGCCACATGGAGGGCGGCCCGAACAACCCGCTCGGCGCGCGCGCAATGTATCTCGGCTCCTCGCTCTATCGCATTCACGGCTCGAACGAGCCGTGGACTATCGGTCACGCGGTGTCGTCCGGCTGCATCCGCATGCGCAACGAAGACGTTCAGGATCTCTACGAGCGGGTGCGCGTCGGCGCCAATGTCGTCGTGCTCTGAACGCAAGCCGTACCGATATGAAAAAGGCCGGCCCCTCGGGCCGGCCTTTTGCTTCGGGTGATGATGTTTTTTCGCTCAGGCGGCGGCAGCCGTCTCACGCGGGACGAGGCGGCGATAGAGATGCCAGGTCGTGTGGCCGAGCACCGGCAGCACCCACAGAAGGCCGAGGAAGGCCGGCACGCAGGCGAGCACCAGAAGGAAGGCAACAAAGACCGCCCAGCTGAACATGGTCTGCGGATAGGTCAGGACCGTTCTGACCGAGGTCGTCATCGCCTCGACCGAGGTGACATGACGGTCGAGCAGCATCGGCACGGCCACCACCGTGATGGCGAAAACGGTGAAGGCGATCACGGCGCCGATGGCGTTGCCGACGATGAGGAAGGCGATACCGCGCGGATCGACGGTGATGTTGGTCAGAATGGCGTCGAAGCTGCCATCGACGGAGCCGAAGAACAGCGCATAGACCAGAAGCGCGATGCGCACCCAGACCAGCAGGATGAAGCCGAGGACGATGCCCATCATCACGATGGATCTGTTCTCGGCCTTGAAGATGACGCCGAACACCGCCTCGCTCGTGACCTGCAATCCTTCCTCGCGGCGGCGGGACACTTCGTAAAGGCCAAGCGCGATGAACGGGCCGATGAGCGCAAAGCCCGCGGCCAGCGGGAAGGCGAGGACGATGCGTCCGGTATCGAGGACGAACCAGGAGATCAGCAGCCCGCCAAGCACATAGACGGCGGCGAAGGCCAGGCCATAGATCGGATAGGCGGCGAAATCGGCGACACCGGCGCGGATGGCGGCGGTCAGGTCGTCCTGATCGAATCCGCTTCTCACGGTCTCGTCCTGGGCGGTGGGTTCCATACTGGCCACGGTTGAAGCTCCCCGGTCTTGTTCCTGCGGCAAAGGCTGAGCCTGCCGCATTGTAACGGCAACTGCAATCGCTGATGCCGCCTTCGCCACGCTGCGGCAATGACATGGAACAAGTCATGCGCCCGTGGACGCGGCGGGGCAAGACCGGCTAAGCCTTGGGAATGGACAAGGATCGCCGCTTCATCCTGACCGCAACCGGACTGTTTGCCGGCCTCGCCCTTGCCGCCACGGCGGGGGTTCTGGTGCTGGCCCAGGCGCCGGAGGCGGCGGAAGGCCGGCTGGTGGCGGTCTTCAGCCCCAATACCGATGCGCAGAGCCGTTTCCGGGCGCTGGCGGCGAGCGGGGCGTCCTTCGTGCGTGAAAGCCTGCCGCAGACGATGGTGGTCGTCGACATCGCCGGCCCGGATGCGCCGGCGCGACTGCGTGCCGCAGGCGCCGTCCTCGTCTACGACCAGCTGCCCTTCGGCGGGGTGCTGGGCGGCTGCATCGCGCTGTTGCCGCTGGACGCGCGCGATCCCTGATCCTCAGACGGCCGCCAGCAGGGCGGCAACGGCATCCTCGTCCGGCGGACCGCCGGCGCCGCAGCGGCCGGCAACCTCGATCAGTTCCTCCGGCATCACCCCGCCATAGGCCCAGTCGAGCAGTTGCGCGGTGTGCAGGATCGGGATGTCGGTTCCGGTGGCGATCTGGGTCATGCAGCCGATGTTGCCGGCGGCAATGACGTCGGGAGCCGTCGCTTCGATATTCTTCACCTTGCGGTCGCGCAGTTTGGTCGCAAGCTCGCTCTGCAGGATGTTGTAGGTGCCGGCGGAGCCGCAACACAGATGCCCTTCGGCGGGTTCGGCGACGATGAAACCCGCCGACCGCAGCAGCCGTTTCGGCTCGCCGGTGATCTTCTGGCCGTGCTGCATGGAACAGGCCGAATGATAGGCGACGGTCAGCCCGGTCCTGACCCTGGGCGCGCCGAGATCGAGGGTCGTCAGATATTCGGTCACGTCCTTGGCGAGCGCCGTCACCTTTTGCGCCTTGTCGGCATAGGCCGGATCGAGACGCAGCATGTGGGCATAGTCCTTCACCGTCGTGCCGCAGCCCGAAGCGGTGATGAGGATGGCATCGAGCCCGCCCTTGTCGATCTCCGCCATCCAGGCGTCGACATTCCGGCGGGCGGCATCGAGCGCATCCTCCTCGCGCCCCATGTGATGCACCAGCGCCCCGCAACACCCCTCGCCCTTCGGCAACACCACCTCGATGCCGAAGCGGGTGAGAAGACGGATCGTCGCGGCGTTGATTTCCGGATTGAGCACCGGCTGGGCGCAGCCGGTCATCACCGCAACGCGGCCGGTGCGCGAGCCGATCGCTTTCCAGGTCGTGCCCTGTTCCGGTCCGCGCGGCGGCACCCTGGACGGTGCCAGCGCCAGCATCGCCGCCAGCCGGCGGAACGGCCCGCCAAGCGCCTCGAACAGCGGCGCCAACGGCTTTGAGAACAGCGCGGCGAACAACGACAGGCGGAAGCGCGCCGGATGCGGCAGAACGAAGGCCAGAAGGTTGCGCATCAGCCGGTCGGCCAGCGGGCGGCGATAGGTTGCCTCGATGTGGGCGCGGGCGTGATCGACGAGATGCATGTAATGCACNNGGGCAGGTCGTCATGCAGGAAAGGCAGGAGAGGCAGCGGTCGATGTGCATCACCGTGCGCGCATCGGCGGGCCGGTCGTTCTCCAGCATGTCCTTGATGAGATAGATGCGCCCGCGCGGGGAATCGAGTTCATCGCCGAGCAGCTTGTAGGTCGGACAGGTGGCCGTGCAGAAGCCGCAGTGGACGCAGGTCCTCAGGATCTTTTCCGCATGCGCCACATGCGGGTCGGCAAGCTGCTCGGGCGTGAAGTTGGTCTGCATGATCGCGTCTTGCCCTCAGAGTCCGGGGTACATCAGACCGGGGTTGAAGAGCCCCTTCGGGTCGATGCTCGCCTTGACCGCACGGGTCAGGCGCTCAAGCCCCGGCGTCAGGGGCTGGAAGACGTCGATGCGCGCCCGCAGCGCCTCGCTGCCCCGCAGCAGCGTTGCATGGCCCCCGCCCTCGGCGGCAACAGCCGCCCGCAGGACCTCAGCGCCCGCGTCGCCCTCTTCGGGCGTTGCCAGAAGCATCAGCCCGCCGCACCAGTCATAGATATGGGTGAAGCGCCTTGCGCCACGAAGCCTTGCGGCCAGTTTCGGCGCCCGGTTCGGGGCGATGGAGACCCGCCAGACCGCATCGCCGGGGGCGGCATCCAGCACGACGCCATCGCGGATGTCGCGCCACAGGGCCAGGCTGTCGCGGGCATCGAGGCGCAGCGCCGGGCTTTCACACAGCGCGGCGAGGCGCTCCAGCCGGTAGGTCACCTGATCGGCAAAGCCTTCGACGCGCAGCACCGTGCGCGCCGTGGCCGACCCGGCACCGGCGGGAAGATGCGCCGCGCCGGTCATCTCGAAGGGCGAGCCGGCCGCCTTGCACAGCAGCGCCACCGCCGCCTCATCGCCAAGCCCCTCGATGACGAGGCTGGCCGATGTTTCAGGCGTCGGCAGCAGCTTGAAGGTCACCTCGCTCAAGAGGCCAAGCGTGCCGCAGGCGCCGGCCTGGAGCTTGACCAGATCGAGGCCGGTAACGTTCTTCATCACCCGTCCCCCAGAACGGATCACCTCGCCGGCACCATTGATGAAGCGCAGGCCGATCAGGCTGTCGCGTGCGCCGCCGGCCTTGAACCGGCGCGGACCGCAAATGTTGCCGGCCGCCACCCCGCCGATGGTCGGCTCGCCGCCAGTGCCGAGAAGCCGGCGGTGATCCATCGGCTCGAAGGGCAGCATCTGGCCCTTAGCATCCAGCGCCGCCTCGATCTCGGCCATCGGCGTGCCGGCTTTCGCCGAGAGCACCATTTCGGCCGGCTCGAACAGGGTGATGCCGGAAAGACCCGCCGTCGACAAAAGCGTCGCCGGACCGCTGGCGCGCCCGGCCTTGCGGGTGCCACCGCCGAGAATGCGCAGCGGCATGGCGCGCGCCGCATGCTCGCGGATGAGATCCACGGCTTCCGCTTCGCTCGCCGGAACGGTGGTGCGTTCTGCCACAAGACCGGTCACGAGCGGGCCTCCAGCGGAAAGACCTTGGAAGGGTTGAAGCGCTCGGCGCGGTCGAAGGCGGCGCGGATGCGCTTCTGCTGCGCCAGTTCCTCCGGGCGATACTGGTGATGCATCAGATCGCGTTTCTCGATGCCGACGCCGTGCTCCCCGGTGAGGCAGCCGCCGGATTCCACACAGAGCTTCAGGATGTCCATGCCGGCGGCTTCCGCCTTCACGCGTTCATCCGGATCGTTGACGTCATAAAGGACAAGCGGGTGCATGTTGCCATCGCCGGCATGAAAGACGTTGGCGACGCGCAGGCCATAGGATTCGACGATACGGTCGGTCTCCTTCAGGACATGGGAAAGCTTGCCGAGCGGCACGGTGCCATCCATGCAGATGTAGTCGGCAACCCGCCCCGTGGCGCCGAAGGCGGATTTGCGGCCCTTCCAGATCGCTGCTGCCTCCATCGCCGACTGGCTTTCCTTGATGGTCTGGACCTTGTGCGCGCGGGCGATCTCGATGATGCGGGCCAGCATGGAAGCCATCTCCGCGTTCGAACCCTCGACCTCGACGATGAGCAGCGCGCCGGCATCCATCGGGTAGCCGGCATGGGCGAAATTCTCGCAGATCTCGATGGCGGGCTTGTCCATGAATTCCATGGCGACCGGGACGATGCCCGCGCCGATGACATCGGCGACACAGGCCCCGGCGTCTTCGCTGGTGGCAAAGCCGAAAAGCACCGGCCGCGCTCCCTCCGGCTTCGGCAGGATGCGCACCACCGCCTCGGTGATGATGCCCATCTGACCTTCCGAACCGCACAGGAGCCCGAGGAAGTCGTATCCCGGCGCGTCGATCGCATCGCCGCCGATCTCCACCACCTCGCCGTCATCCAGCACCAGCGTCAGGCCGAGGATGTTGTTGGTGGTGACGCCATATTTCAGGCAATGCGCACCGCCGGAATTGTTGGCGATGTTGCCACCGATGGTGCAGGCGAGCTGCGAAGAGGGATCGGGCGCATAGAAGAAGCCCTTCGGACCGACGGCATCGGAGATCGCAAGATTGGTCATGCCCGCCTCGACCCTGGCGGTGCGGTTGGCGAAATCGACATCAATCAGCCTGTCCATGCGCGCAACGCCGACGACGACAGCATCTTCCAGCGGGATCGCGCCGCCGGCCAGCGAGGTGCCTGCCCCGCGCGGCACCACCGGCACGCCGGCCTCGTGGCAATATTTCAGCACCCTGGAGACCTCATCCGTGGAGCGCGGCAGAACGACGGCCAGCGGCACCCGGCGATAGGCGGTGAAGGCATCGGTCTCGTAGGGCACGAGTTCACGCGCATCCTCGATCACCGCATCGGCCGGGATCAGGGCCTTGAGAGCCGCGACAATCTCGCGCTTGCGGGCGAGAATCGCCTGGCTTGGTTCGGGAAACGCAATGCCGGCCATGGGTTATGCCTCCACGCGGTCGGTCCGCGCTGTCCTTGGGGTCCTCTTGGGGCGATCTGCCCATCACATTTCGGGGCAATCCGCCGCGGCGCGTCTCACCGAAACCGGCGGCGCGCTTCTCGATGGTTTCAAGAGTGCCGCGAAATGCGCGCTTCGGCAATTCGCACTCCGTAGTGGTCAATAATATTTACCTTTCCCTTCGTCATGTCGCAAGAATACGGGGGCATGCTTCCCCAAGGACATTTTGCAACCTGAAGGTCGGAATAAGTTTCATTTTGCACCGCAGAAGAGCGCCCAGGGGCTTGAACTGCCAAAGATGACAGCCGCATACTTCCATATGTGAAAACCACTACGTTGGTTTCCTAGGGGTTTGGAGAACAACCAATGCGGGACGGACAATGAGCAATTTTCTCGACATGGAGATTTTTGCACGGGTGGTTGCCTCAGGCTCGATGTCCTCGGCCGCGCGGGACATGGGGCTCTCCCCGGCGGTGGTCTCGAAGCGGCTGAGGCGGCTGGAGGACCGGCTGGGCACGCGCCTTCTGCACCGCACCACGCGCCAGATTTCGCTGACGGAGGCCGGCAAGGGCTTCTATGAACGCGTGATTGCCATTCTTGCCAGTGTCGAAGAGGCTGAATCCTTCGTCACACGGCGCTCAGCCCAGGCCAAGGGCGTGCTCAAGGTCTCCGCGCCGACCTCCTTCGGACGCATGCACCTTGCCCCGCATCTGTCGGCCTTTCTCAAGGCCAATCCCGATCTGACGCTGCAACTCGTCCTGTCCGATCAGTTCGTCGACATGGTGAGCGATGGCTTCGATCTTGCCATTCGCATCGCCGAACTGACCGATTCCAGCCTGGTGGCCCGCCGGCTCGCCCCGATCCACAGGGTTTTGTGCGCCACACCGGCCTATCTCGATGAACACGGCTCACCGCAAAGCCTTGAAGACCTTGGCGGTCACGCGCTGCTCGCCACCCAGACGCAGGATGTCTGGCGCATGGAAGGGCCGGAAGGGCCCGTGGCGGTGCGCCCCTCCTCGACGCTTCAGACCAATTCCAACGAGGTGATTCGCGAGGCGTTGCTCGCCGGCCTTGGAATCTCGCTTCGGTCGACCTGGGATGTCGGGCCGGAACTGTCCTCGGGCGCCTTGCAGGTGGTGCTGCCGCAGTATCGTTCCTCGCGCAACATCGGGCTTTTCGCCGTCTATCCCTCGCGCCGCTTCCTGCCGGCCAAGGTGCGCGTCTTCATCGACTATGTCGCCGGGCTCTACAGCGCCTCGCCCTATTGGGACGACGGGCTGGACGGGCTTTTGAACGAAACCCGCAGCCCCATGCTTCAGGCCGCCGAGTGAAGCATAAACTCTTTGCTGCGTTGATCCGCCGCACCGGCTTGTCATAGCGTGGCCTTGATGTCACGACATCAAGTCTGGAAGAAGCGGCCATAAAGAAGTATCGCTTCCAGCCTTCGTGCCCTCAACAAGAACAGAGCCCTTGGAGAGACTGAGATCATGATCTTCCGTACGCTGACCCTTGCCGCCACGCTCGTTGCCGGTTCCGCCACCTTCGCTCTTGCCGAAGGCGATGCCGGCCGCGGTGAAGCGCTCTTCCGCCGTTGCGGCGTGTGCCACCAGATCGGCGAAGGCGCCGAGAACCGCACCGGCCCGGTTCTGACCGGCGTCGTCGGTCGCGCTGCAGGCACCGCCGAAGGCTTTGAATATTCGGCCGCCTTCCAGGCCAAGGCCGGCGAAATCGGCGCATGGACAACCGAGAGCCTTGCCGAATACATCGCCAATCCGGCCCGCTTCCTCGGCGCGGCCGGCGCCATGCCCCCGCAGGCGCTGCGCCCGAACCAGATGGACGACCTCATCGCCTATCTCGCGACCTTCTCGCAGTAAGGCTTTTCAGCGCCGCACTAGCGGCCTGAAAAATTGACCACGCCCCCGGTGCGGACTAGCTTCGGCCAATCCGCACCGGGGGTTTTTCTTGTCCAAAGACACCGACAGCACGTCTTCCGATACTGGGAACGCTGCACTTTTCTCGCCCATCGACCATGAACTGACGGCCAGCGCCGTCATGCGCCGCTTCGAGGGGCTGATTCTGGAAGGCAGCCTGCGGCCCGGCGACCGCCTGCCGCCGGAACGCGAACTGGCCGGTTCTCTTGCCGTGTCGCGGCCGGTGCTGCGCGATGCGCTGGCCCAGCTTGAGGCCGAAGGCCTGATCGTGGCGCGCAAGGGAGACGGCACCTTCGTCGGACCGGTAGCCGGCACTTTGTTTTCAGACGCAATCGCCCGGCTGATCCGGCGCTCGCCGCGCGGGCTGACCGACTTCCTGGAATTTCGCAAGGGGATCGAGACCTTTTCCGCCGCCCTTGCCGCCGAGCGGGCCAGCGAGGCCGACCGGCTCTCGCTGATGGAACTGCGCGACAAGATGCTGGCTGCCCATGAGGCCGGCGATTCCGACCACGAAGCCGCGCTCGACGTGGAACTGCATGCTTTGGTGCAGGAAGCCGCGCACAACACGCTGATGCTGCATCTCGTGCGGGGCTGCCATCAGCTTCTGACCGACGATGTCTTCGAGAACCGACGGCAGCTTTACCGGCGCCAGGGCGCACGCGAGCGGCTTCTTGGCGAGCATCTGGCGATCATCGAAGCCATCCTTGCCGGCGACCCCAAGGCCGCTTCGGCCGCTTCGGCCGCCCATATCGACCATGTCGCCGAGGAAACGCGCCGGCTGGCCGATGCCGATGAACGGGCCGAAACCGCCCGCCGGCGCCGCACCCTTCGCAGCCAGACGGACGGCTGATCGTCAATAAACCCGCGCTGCGGCGGCAGCGCGGGTTTTTTCAGGATTCATTCGGGCTGCGCACAGAAGGTGCGCTCACCCATGACAGGCCTTTGGGCCTTGCGGGCTTACTTGCCCTTCGGCTGGCGCTCGCTGTCCGGCACCGGCTTCATCGGCGCGCCATCCTTGTCCGTGCTTTCCTTGCCGGCGAAAACCGGGTGCATTCCCTTGAGCATGATCTGCCTCCTGGTTGGCTTTCCGGGCGCCGCACCCCCCACGGCCGCAAGGCCATGCGGAAGCGGCATCCGTAAGAAGCCTAAGCCTTGTGGCGATGAAATGACAAACCCTTCCTGTCATCCGAAGGCAAGATTGCGGATTGCGGCGATGTTCACCGCTCCGGTGTCGTCGGAATCGGAGGAAACCGCCACCGCCGCCACCCGCTCCGGCGTCGTGCCGAAGGCGCGGCGGTGATCGGCGGCAAGGTCAACGCTTTCGCTCGCCCACCCTCCGGCTCCGGCCGGGCGAAGGATGATGCTTGTTCCGCGCCCGCGCAGATAGGGGCTCGGAATGAGCGTCCCCGCAGGCGCCGATCCACCCCAGACATAGATCAGCGTCCGCCCGCCGGAGAGGCCCATCATGCGGCTGAGGCTCGGGGTTTCCTCGCCATAACTGTCGGCGGTCGCCGCATCGACGAAGACCACGTAAAGCGCCAGGGACCGGTCGTCGCCGCCGCGACGGCCGAGATCGGTCGCCGCGACCCCTTCGTCCACGCGCCACTGCCAGGAGGCCCGCATGGAACGGCGCGCGGCAACGGGGATGGCCCTGTAGATGACGGAAGAAGACTGGCGTGCCTCGATGCGCAACTCGCCCGTGCCGGCGGCGCTGTAATGCGTTTCGGCAATGCCGCGGAAGGTCCAGTCCTTCCAGCCGGCCTGTCCGATGCTGGGGCCGAAGGGGATCGGCGTTGCCGCCTCGGCGCGGCCGCCGCCGAGAAGACACAGCGCCCCGCCGCCGGCGAGCGCCATGAAAGCGCGCCGGTTCGGATGTCTCCGGCCTGCATCTGTGCGGCCGAGACTGCGCAACGCGCTTGCGGAATCGGGTTGTCCTGACATCGTCGTCCTGCTCCCATGGCTTTCGTTGCGGCGGCATGCTGCTGCCTTCTTCTACGCCGGCCGGGCCGGTGCGGACCGCCCAGGACCCGGCCAGGGCCCTCACGTCTGTGTGAACGCTGCTTCCGGAGGAGCGATGCAGGATCGCCCCAGCCCGCTTGCCAACAGGGTGCGCTGCGACGGTGCGATCCTGGCCGATCCCGCACGCGGGCTTTTGACGGGCAATCGCGGCGGACGGTTGCACGATGCGCGATACACCATCGTCCGGCGACAGGCTTCGCGGCGCTGGATCTGCTGTGCCCTTTCCTTCAAGGACCGGCGGAGGCAGGTGATGGGCGCAGGCTATACGGAACTTTTCTTTCTCGACGAGGTGGTCGCGCTCAGCGCCGGACACCGCCCCTGCTTTGAATGCCGGCGCCCTGCCGCCCTTGCCTTCAGCGCCGCGCTGGGCGGCCTTCGCGCCGATGCGATCGACCGCCGGCTTTCGCAACAGCGCGGCATCGCACGCCGGATGCAGGCCGAAGCGCTGCCTGATGGCGCGGTTGTCCGCGTCGGCGATGCGGATCTGGCGCTTTGCGGCGACAACGCCCTGCCGCTTGCGCTTTCCGGCTATGGCGATGCCACCCCGCGTCCTTCCGGCCCGGTGGCCGTCCTGACGCCGGCCACGACGCTGCAAGCGCTTTGCAACGGGTATCGGCCGATCTGGCATGAAAGCGCAGGGCTTACCCGCGCCTGACCCCGTTGCCCCCGCCCCCCGCTTGGGCCACAGTCGCGTCAACGACAAGACCTTCCGGGAGACGACGCCGATGGACTTTGCACTCAGCGAAGAAGACCAGATGATCCGCGACACGGTGGAAGCGATCGCGGCCAGCGAAATCGCTCCGCTTGCCCCGTTGCTCGACCATTCCTTCGGCAAGGAAGGGCGCGAGGCCTTTCTCGCCAATCTGAAGATGCTCGCCGAAACCGGACTGATGGGGCTTAACGTGCCGGCCGAATATGGCGGTTCGGAAGCCGGGCCCATCGCCTATGCGGTGACGATGGAGGCGCTGGGGGCGGCCTGTGCGGCGACCGCGCTGACGGTCTCGGTCACCAACATGGTTGCCGAGGTCATTTCGCGCACCGGCAATGAGGAAACCAAACAGCGCTTCCTGCCGCCGATCTGCGACGGCTCCTGGCCGGCGGCCTCCTTCTGCCTCACCGAGGAAGGCGCCGGCTCCGATCCGGGCTCACTGCGCATGAAGGCGCGCCGCGACGGCGACGACTACATTCTCGACGGCACCAAGATCTACATTTCCAGCGCCGATTATGCCGGCTGCTACGTCGTGTGGGCCAAATCCGATCCGGAGGCCCGCACGGGCAAGGGCATCACCTGCTTTGCCGTTGCCGCCGATACGCCGGGCATCTCGCTCGGCCGGCTGGAAGAAAAGATGGGCCAGCACGGCTCGGCCACCCGCGAAGTCGTCTTCGAGGGCGTGCGCGTTCCCGTCAGCCAGATCCTCGGCGGCGAACATGACGGTTTCCGGGTCGCGGTCGGCGAACTCACCGGCGGGCGCATCGGCATCGGCTCCATGGCGCTCGGCATCGGCCGGGCGGCGCTGAGCGCAGCCAAGGAGCACGCGCTCAACCGCAAGCAGTTCGGCAACCGGCTTGCCGACATGCAGGGCATCCAGTGGATGCTGGCCGACGCGGAAACGGAGATGGAGGCCGCGCGGCTTTTGATCCTGCGCGCCGCCTGGGCCAAGGCGCAGGGGCTGCCCTTCGTGAAGGAAGCCTCGATGGCCAAGCTCTACGCTTCCGAATTTGCCCAGCGCGCGACCTATACCGCGCTTCAGATCCATGGCGGGGCAGGCTATATCCGCGACTATCCGCTGGAGCGTTATGCGCGCGATGCCCGCATCACCACGATCTATGAGGGCACCAGCGAGATCCAGCGCCTCATCATCGCGCGCGAGGTTCTCCTGCGGCAGGCCGCATGACGCGCGGCGCTTGACCCGCATCAAGGCAGAACAGGCCATTTTGGCCGACGAAAGTTGAAGGGTTCGGGCAGGCCGCACGCGACCGCACCGCCCACAGCAAGGAGCGCATCATGGCGATCAAGGACATTCTGGTTCTCACCGATCTGGTCAACACGGACATGCCGGCCTCGGAGGCGGCGGTGGACCTTGCGGTCCGGCTCGATTCGCATGTCACGGCGGTTTCGCTCGCAGTGGAGCCGGTGCTGCCCTCGCTGATGATCGCGCCGGTGCCGGATACGGCGATCAGCGAGTTGCGCGAACGCGCCGAGAAGGAAGCCGAAGCCGCCGCGTCCCGTTTCGTCGCCATCGCCGAGCGGTCGAATGCGCGCTACGAAACACGCATCCTGTCGTCTCTCGCCGGCGGCATCATCGACGCCTTCGTGCCGCAGGTGCGCCTGACCGATCTCATCGTCATCAGCCAGGAACATGACGACAAGCCGGAACCGCACCGCACCGAGATCATCGAAGCGGCCCTCTTCAGTTCCGGCCGGCCGGTCGTCCTGGTGCCGAGCGTCGGCCAGAAGACCATCACCGGCAAGCGCATGACGATTGCCTGGGACGGCAGCCGCACCGCTGTCAGGGCCGTGCATTCGGCCCTGCCGCTCCTGTCGCTCGCCAGCCATGTCGACGTTGCCATGGTGGATGCGGCCAGCGCCAAGACCCGCGAAGACGGCGCCGATCTTGCCCGCTATCTCGCCCGGCACGATCTCGATGTGGAAATCCATCACCTGCAAAAGAACGGCTCCATCGCCGAGACCCTTCTGACCTTTGCCGCCGACAAGGATTCCGGCTGCATGGTGATGGGCGGCTATGGCCATTCGCGCATGCGCGAATTCATCCTCGGCGGCGTCACCCGCGATGCCCTGCGCAACGCCACGGTGCCGGTGCTGCTGGCGCACTGAACCGGCGGAAAACCTTTCCAACAACAAAAGGGCGGCCACTGGCCGCCCTTTCCGGTTGTAACGGGCGCTGCGCCCCTGATGAAGGCTCACGGCACCTCGGTGACCGAGACCACGCGGAAGGCGTGCAGTTCATCCTCGTCATCGCGGATCGACACATATTCGCCGAGACGGAAGGCATGGGCGCCGAAGCGATAGCCCGCCTCGTCGTCTTCATCGCCGGCAATATCATAGCGGATGGCCCAGGAGCCGCCGGGGCGATGCACCAGATGGCCGATGTCGTCGTCATCGTTGCCCCAGAACCGGCGCACCCGGCAGCGATCGCGATGCGCCTTCCAGCCTTCCGCGCTGATATGGGCCTCGGCGTCGAGCGGCGCGACGATTTCATAGCCATGGTGCTTCGACCCTTCGGGAAAGTCCTTGGTTCGCGCCAAATGAAGCACGATTCTCGACAGGGGATGGCTGGACATGGGGATTCCTCCAATCGGGGCAGCACGAAATGACGCCGCCACTCAGCCCCGGTAGATTCGGACTGCTGCCGACAGGCTGCCTTGATCGGCCTCAAGGTCAAGCCCGTATCGGACTGGAAAGCTATGCGGCGGTTTCAGCATCGGTCTTTCGACAGGCCGATGGTGATGACGGAGACGATGCACGGCGATGTATGACTATGTGGTTGCCGACCAGAGTTTCGTGTTCGACACGCTGGCGGATCCCGCGACCCACAATGGAAAGGCTGTCGAGCGCATCGATACGCCGACCAGCGTCGTCTTTCTGGCAGGCGACGTTGCCTATAAGTTGTGCCGCGCCGTGGCCTATCCCGAGCTCGACCAGTCCAGCCTGTCGCAACGGCTGATGGCGCTGGAGGGGGAGCGCAGCCGCGGCTGCGGTTTTGCCGCCTGGCTCTATCAGGACATCGTCCCCCTGACCCGCGACCCGCATGGGAGCCTTGCCATCGGCGGCGGCGGGGAAACCGTCGAATGGGCGCTGAGGATGACACGCTACGACCCGGCTTGCGGGCTCGACAGCATCGCCAGCACGTCGCGGATCGATTCTGCGATGCTTGTCGAACTCGGAGCGATGCTCGCTGAAAGCCATGCCGGGGCGCCCATCATCGACGGTCGGCGCTTCCTGTCCTTCATCGACGATGCCTTGCGACGCATCGGCGATCCGGCGGACTGCGCGGAAGCTTTCATCACCAGCCGCGAGCGCTCAAACCTGCGCCAGACCATCGAGGCGCGCCTTCGCGATCAGCGCAGCCTTCTGATCGCGCGCGGTTCGGCCGGCCTTGTGCGCCAGTGCCACGGCCGCGCCTATCTCAATCACATCGTTCTGCATGAGGGCCGTCCGTGGCTTTACGCGCCGGCGGCGCGTTTCACCGGCGGTCAGGGCATCGACGTGCTCTACGACCTTGCCGCCAGCCTCGTCGATCTTCTGCTTCTCGGGCCGGCGGGCAGCGCCAACACCCTGCTCAACACCTATCTGTGGCGCACGCGGCGCGATGCGGATCTGACCGGCCTTGCCCTTCTTCCCGTGTTCATGGCGATGCGCGCCATCGAGGCCGCCGATTATGCCGCCGTGCGCGCGCCGCTCACCGAAGGCGGGGAACGCGAGACCGCCGGGTTGCTTGCGGCACGCTATGCGGATCTGGCGCGGCGGCTTCTGACAAAAAGCGATCCCTCGCTTGTCGTCATTGGCGGGTTTTCCGGCACCGGGAAATCGACCCTCGCCCACAAGCTGGCTCCCGGCCTCGGCGCTGCGCCCGGCGCGGTGGTGCTGCGCTCCGACGTCGAGCGCAAGCTGCTGTTCGGCGTTGCCCCCTTCGAGCGCCTCGACGAGGACGCCTATCGGCCGGAAATCACCGGTGCGGTCTACCGCATCCTGTGCGAAAAGGCCGAAGCGCTGCTCTGCGCCGGCCACAGCGTCGTCATCGATGCGGTCGCCGCCTTGCCGGAAGAGCGGCTCGCCTTCAGCGATGTGGCGCTGCGCAGCGGCGCGCACATGACCGGGATCTGGCTCGATGCGCGTGAGGAAACGCGCCTGGCGCGGGTGTCGGAACGCCATCACGACGATTCCGATGCCGATGCCGGGGTGGTGCGTCAGCAGTCCGGTTTCGATCCGGGCGCCATCGACTGGCAGAGGATCGATGCCGAGGACGCGCCGTCGAAAGTGCTGGACAGCGCCCGGCGCGCATCGGAGCGGCTGCACTGAACCCGTCCGTCTGAGGTCAAAAACCCGCCTGACGCATCAGGGCAACGGTCGCAAGGCCGGCGACGACGGCGACCACATCCCGCTTGAGAAGCTTCATCAGGGCCGCCGTGACGGCGAGCGCCAGAATGGCGGGAAGGCCCTCGCGCAGCGCAATCGGCACGATGGTGGAAATGATGACGGCGCCCGGCAGCGCCTCAAGCCCCCGCCGCACCCGCGGCGTGATCGTCACCCGGCCGAGGATGAAGAAGCCGGCCATGCGCGCGACCAGCGTCGTGGCCAGCATCAGGCCGATGGCGACCAGCGCGCCGTCCGTCAGAAGGCCGTCCATCATGCCTCGCCGTCCTTGACCGGCGCGATTGCAGCCTCGGCGGGCGCACGACGCGGCGCGAAGGCACCGGCAATGGCGCCGGCAAGACCGCCCGCCAGCACAAACCAGTAGCCCTCGAAGAGCATCTGCACGCTGACCGCCACGATGCCGGCAACGACCCAGGGAAAGAGATCGGAGCGCTCGCGATAGATCGGCACCAGCAGCGTTGTGAAGAACACCGGCATGATGAGATCGAGGCCGAACAGGCGCGGATCGGGAACGGCACTCGCAGCCAGATAACCGGGGATCCAGGTGACGGCCCAGGTCACATACATCGCGATCGAGGCGCCGAGGAAGATGCCCCAGTCATTGCCGCCCTCGCGATTGTAACGCAGCGCGATCAGCCAGCTCGGATCGGTCATGATCGCGAGAACCGGATAGATCTGATGCGCCGGCACGGATCCGAGCCAGGGCCGCAGCGCCGCACCCATCAGCATCATGCGGCTGTTGACGACGAAAACCACCGCCGCCATCGTCAGCGCCGTCGCCAACGGCATCGGGTCGCTCCACAACTCCAGCGACACGAATTGCGAGGCGCCGGCGAAGACAATGGTCTGGTAGAGAAACGTATCGAGAAAGGTCAGGCCCTTCTCGGCCGCCGCCGCCCCGAAGCCCAGCGCAAAGACAACGGAGCCGGGCAGGATCGGCAGGGCAAGACGGAAACCGCTGCGCACCCCGGCAAGGGTGATGAAGGGTGTGCTGACGGTTTCTTGTGCGCTGCGCATAGGCGCTGTTTAGACGATGGCTGCCACGCTGTCAGCGCACATCTGCGCCGCATCCCTGCCTGCTCAGCGCATGGCTCGGCGGTGCTTTCAGTCCGGCGCGCCCAGAAGCCGGCGCGCGGTTTCGGCTCCGGCCAGCGGGCGGGCAAGCGCGCGGGCCACACCGGCGATCACCGCAACGCGCTCGGCATTGTCCGCCGCCTGGCGACCGTCAGCGTGCACGAGGCTGTTCTCGAAGCCGACACGCGCGTGGAACCCGAAGGCGAGCGCTGCCGAAAGGCTTGCCGTCTCCGTCTGTCCGAATCCGCAGGCCATGACCGAGGCCGGCAGGTCGCCGGCCATGAAGCCGGCCAGATCGCGCGGATTGCCGATTCCGCCCTCGGCATAACGGCCAACGACGCAGAGCACGGAGCGCACGCCGCCGGCAATCCGCCCGTTGCGCTCCTCACGCAACAGGCGATCGAGGTCGGCGCGGCTGTAGCAGATCCACTGGATCGCCATCTCCGCGACCGGGCCATGCTCCAGCCATCGCAGGCTGGCTTCCAGTTCCGCCGGATTGGATTCAGGCAAGAGTTCGGCGACCGCCAGCGACACGGCTTCGGGCCGCACGGCATCGACAAGCGCGCGCTGCTCATCGGGTGTGTAGCGTCCGACGGCCTCGGTGGTGATCTGCACCAGCGCCCTGCCAGCGATGGCTCCGCGCAGCTTCACCAGGAGGTCGGTGTAAAGATCGGCATCCAGAACGTGGCGCCCGTCCTGTCCACGCACATGCACATGCGCGGCCCCGGCTCCGGCCTCCACGGCGGCCGCCACGGCACGGGCGATCTCGTCATTTGCGACCGGCAGTGCCGGGTGATCGACCTTCATCGGCCGCGCCCCGTTGGGCGCAACCATGATGAGGGCCGGCGTGATCACGTGCGGATGACCAGAACCGACTGCTGGGCGTGGCGGACGACGCGCGCCGCATTCGGACCGAGCAGATATTCGGACAGATCCGGGCGGTGTGCGGCGACGACGATGAGATCGACCTTCAGGGATTTCGAGGCCGACAGGATCTGCTCATAGATCGTGCCATGGGCGACGTGACCATGCACGGTAACGCCGTCCACGGGACGCTCATCCAGAAACGCCTTGAGCCGCGCCTTCAGTTCCTCGGTCGCCTTCTTCTCGAAATCATCCGGGAAGAAGGTGGAGACGACCGACGACCCCATCGGCGGCACGACGGAGAGCACATGCAGCTCGGCGCCCCGCCCGGCGAGGGCCTTCACCTTGTCGATGGCGTTGTCCCAGTCCTGCGGATGGGCCATGTCCAGCGGCAGAAGGATGGTGTTGAACATCGTTTTGTTCCTTCGGATGCGCGCGAGGCTTCAGAAAGCCGGGACCGTCTGGCGGCGGCGCTGGGAGAAAATCACCAGTCCGAGCAGCAACAGCGCCGGGATGTAGAAGATCTCCTTGGGCATGCGTTCTGCCGGAAGCTGGATCCGCGCAATGGTCACCGGTTCGTCGCCGTAGAAATCGAGATTCTGCAGCGAGGTGAAGAAGCGGGTCCCGGCCAGGGGTTCTTCCAGAAGGGCCTGTCCGTCCTCGACGCGGATGTCGAGGCCGGCCGCCGTGCGCAGCCGGGCAAGCCCATCCTCTCCGGCAGCGCCGACCGGGATCATCATCGTCTTGGAGAAGGTTTCGCCCGGATGATCGAAATCCGGTCCGGACACGACGATCCGCAGCTGGCCGTTCTCGGCAATGCCGGCCGCCACTTCGGAAATCGTCGCCGGGTCGGCATCGACAAAGGGCTCATCCACCTGATCAAGCCAGAAGCCCGGCCGGAACAGGGTGAAGGCAATGACGAGCAGGATCACCGTTTCCCAGATCTTGTTGCGGGCAAGCAGATAGCCTTGCGTTGCCGCCGCAAAGAGCATCATCGCCACCACCGCGACGATGAAGACGAAAATGCCCTTCATCACCGTCACGTTGATGAGCAGAAGCTCGGTGTTGAAAAGGAACAGGAAGGGCAGCAGCGCCGTGCGGATATCGTAGGAAAAGCCCTGGATACCGGTCTTGATCGGATCGCCGCCGGAAATCGCCGCGGCGGCAAAGGCGGCAAGGCCCACAGGCGGCGTGTCGTCGGCCAGAATGCCGAAATAGAACACGAAGAGATGCACCGCGACCGCCGGCACGACGAGGCCCTGCTGGGCGCCGACGGACATGATCACCGGCACCATGAGCGAGGAAACGACGATGTAGTTGGCCGTCGTCGGCAGGCCCATGCCGAGCAGGAGGCTCATCACCGCGACGAGGATGAGCATGACCATGATCGAGCCGCCGGAGAGGAATTCGACGAATTCGCCAACCACCTGATGCGCGCCGGTCAGCGACACCGTGCC
>JAGRKQ010000127.1:0-4375 GCA_020442235.1 Hyphomicrobiaceae bacterium
TCGCCATGACCGCGGTTGTCGAGCGCGATCACCCGGTAACCCGCTTGCGTCAACGTCTTGACCCAACCCGGATGCACCCAGTTCACCGAGCGGTTGGACGCAAATCCGTGGATCAGCAGGATCGGGTCGCCGTCTCCCTCGTCGAGATAGGCGATCGCCGGGCCGCCCCCTTCCATCAACGCCATATCCGTTTCTCCCTGCCTCTTGCCGCCCGTGAAGACCCTTGCCGCCGGGGTTAGTCGAAGGCTTAAGCCTTTGGCAAGCGCCAAGGCTTTCATAGCGCTGCAACTGCGGCTATGGTCCGCGCCGAACGAAGCACACTCGCCTGGAGGCAAGGCATGGCCGACGCACCCATCCCGCATTTCCACAACACCGATGGGCATACGGCCATTGCGGTCGGGTCGCGCGAGTTCATGTGCATCGGCGCCCGCCCGCCCTATGATCACCCGCACATCTTCCTCGATCTCGGCAGCGACGACGAGAAGATCTGCCCCTATTGCTCCACGCTCTACAAATTCGACGCCAGGCTCGCTGCGGGCACCGCGGAACCGGCCAGCGCCCTGTGGAACGATGCAGCCTGAGGGCGGAAAGTCCCGATGAAAGTTGTCATCGCAGGAGCAGGCATTGCGGGGCTCTCCGCAGCCCTGTTTCTTGCGCGCAACGACATCGGATCGCTCGTCTTCGAGCGTGCGCCGGAGCTGAAGGAAGTCGGCGCCGGCCTGCAACTCGGCCCCAATGCGACGCGGGTTCTCCTGCGACTCGGCCTTGGCGATCAGTTGCGCCATTTCGGTGTTGCACCGAGGGCCATCGACGTTCTTGACGGCCCGAGCGGCGAGCGGCTGGTGCTGATGGATCTCAGCGATGTCGAGACCCGTTACGGCGCCCCCTATCTGACCATCCACCGCGCCGACCTTCAGGCGATCCTTGCCGAAGCGGTGCGCCGCAACCACGCCACCGATGTCTGGACCGACCACGAGGTCAAGGGCATCACCAAGGGCGGCAACGGCATTGTCCTCACCAATGGCCATGTCGAGCACGGCGACGTCATCGTCGGTGCGGACGGGGTCTGGTCGAAGATGCGCCAGAAGCTGCGCGGGTCCGGCCCGCCGACCTATACCGGCTATGCCTCGCTGCGCACCACGATTTCGGCGGAACTTGCCCCGCACCTGCCGCGCGACCGGGTGCAGCTGCGCCTGTCGCCGAACGCCCACATCGTCGCCTATCCGATGCGCGGCGGCGAGGAAGTCAACCTCGTCATCAACATGCGCACCAACGATCCGAGCGAACTGGGGCCGGGCGATGCACATGCGCTCGTTGAAAACTGGCCGGAAGACATCCGCCACGCCGTCACCGCCACGCAGGCCTGGCGCGCCTGGCCGCTGAACGGCGTCAGCCCGACCAAGGCCTGGACCAATGGCAAGCACATGGCGCTCATCGGTGACGCCGCCCACGCCATGCTGCCTTTCATGGCGCAGGGCGCCGGCATGGCCATCGAGGATGCCTGCTGTCTCGCCGCCTGCATCGCCGATCTGCCGCTGGATGAGGCGATGACGACCTATGAGCAGGTGCGCATGCCGCGGGTCAATCAGGTGGTCAAGGCCGCCCAGCTCAACGGCCGCACCTATCATCTGTCCGGGCCACTGGCGAAAGCCCGCAACGCCGGCTTCAAGGTGATGACCGGCGAACGCCTGATCCGGCGTTTCGACTGGGTCTATGACTATGACGCGGAAACGGCGAGCCGGTTCAGGCCTGGGCAGCCAGCTGACTGATCGAGATGTAGTCGGTCTTGCCTGTGCCAAGGACGGGAAGGCTCTCCACCGTGACCACCCGTTTCGGAATCATCAATTCGGCAACCCCATGATCGCGCGCCCAGGCGATGACCGCGCTCATGTCGGCATCGTCGTGATCGGTGACGAGAACCAGCGTCTCGCCCTTGCGCGGGTCCGGAAGGGCAACGACGGCATGGGCGTTGTCCGGCCACACGGCGGAAACATAGGCCTCGACGGCCGCGAGCGAGACCATCTCTCCGCCGATCTTGGCAAACCGCTTGGCACGGCCCTTGATGGTCACCACACCGTCCGCATTGATGTCGCCGGTGTCGTGCCAGCCGCCTGCCGGCGGCCGCAGCGTGCCCGGTGCATCGACGGTCATGTAGCCGGCCATGATGTTCGGCCCGCGCACATGAAGCCGCCCGCCTTCGGAAAGCCCCTGAACCGGTTCGAGGCGATACGCAATGCCCGGCATCATCCGCCCGACCGAACCCGGCCGGTTGTCCCAGGGCTGGTTGGCGGCGATCACCGGCGCGCATTCCGTCGCCCCGTAGCCCTCCAGAAGTTCGAGGCCGAACTTTTCCCGGAAGAGCGTGCGCGTTGTCTCCTTCACCCGCTCGGCGCCGAGAACCACCAGCGACAGGCTCGCAAACTGCGCCTTCGTCGCCAGCCTCCCCCAGCCCGAGGCAAAGGTGTCTGTCGCAACCACGATCCGCGCCTTGGCCTTCGCGATGAAGTCCGGGATCTGGCGATAATGCAGCGGCGAGGGATAGAGGAAGGTGCCGAGCCCCAGAACGATGGGCGCGATCAGTCCCGTCGTCAGCCCGAAGGAATGGAAGATCGGCAACGCGGCAAAGACCTTCTGCCCCGACCCCAGATCGACATGGGCGGAAAACTGCGCGCAGTTCGACAGAAGATTGGTGTGGGTGAGCGCCACGCCCTTGGGCAGGCCCTCCGTGCCGGATGTGAAGAGCATCACCGCGATTGCATCCGGCGAGACGGACGCCCCCGCAAGCCGCCGCGCCATGCGCGCTTTGGCCATGCCCTTCATCTTGTCGAGAAAGCCGATCGACCCGCGCACATCCTCCGTCCAGACGATGGAGCGGCCCTTGCCCAGCGCGGCGACAATCTCTTCCAGCTTGGCGGTCTCCACGAAAAGCCGCGACGTGACGATGGTGGTGATACCGGCCGCGATGCAGGAAGCTTCGAGCGATTTCAGGCCGATGGAAAAATTCAGCATCGCCGGAACCCGGCCATAGGCCTGCGCACCGAAGAAGACGACACTGGCACCGGACGTGTTGGGAAGAAGGATGCCGATCCGCCCGCCTGAAGGAGCAAGCTGCGCCAGCTTTTCGCCGAAGATCACCGCGCCGAGCAGCAGCCGGTCATAGGTCAGTTCCGCGCCTTCGTGATCCTCGACGACAACCGTAAGCGGCCCGTAACGGTCCCGGGCATCGAGGAAGGCGGCAAAGAGCGACTTCTGCCAGTCTTCCGTCTGCACGGCGCGGGCCGTTCCGCCCTCGGGCTGAAGAAGACGCTCGCTCATGCTTCCACCGTCCCATGCACAGCTTCTGGCGCATCCTTCCCCAAGGATATCGCAAGGCGTCATGAGTGGCAGAAAAGCAGAACCATTGCACGCTGCGCCGCAACAGGCCGCGATCAGGAAACAGCCGCGGTCAGAAGACTGCGAAGGCGCTCGACCGGCAGGGCACCGGAATGGCTGCGTCCGCCGATGATGTAAAAAGGAACGCCATCGAGGCCCGTCTCGGCAACCTTCAGAAGATCGTCCGCCGTGCTCTCGGCTTCGCCCTGCCCGTCCAGAACCGCATCAACCGCCGCCGCCGTCATCCCGCTGGCAAGGGCGATGTCGCGCAAGGCCTCACGCGCACCGATGTCGCGCCCGTCGACGAAATATGCCGAGAACAAGCCTTCCACCAAAGCGCGCTGGCAGCCCTCTGCCCATGCGGCCCGCGACAGACGATGGGCCAGTCGCGTGTTGGGCGTGCGCTCGATGCGCTCGTAATGGATGACGATCCCGTCCGGCTGCGCGGCTGCCAGCGTCTGCCGGTCGAGGTGCTGGGATATTTCCCAGGAGCCGAATTTCCAGATCCGGTAACGCCGCCGCTCCACGCCCTCCGCCGGCATGCCGGGATTGAGCTCGAAGGGCAGAAACCGCAACCGGTAGAGCGCCGGGTCCATCGTATCGAGAATCCGGCCCAGCCGGGCCACCCCGATGTGGCACCAGGGGCAGATGAAATCGGAAACGACATCAATCTCGATCATCGAAGGAGCCTTGAAATTCCGGTTCCGGCGAGAGGTGCAACCTCGAACCGGAACCTGCGCTTTGGGCCGGTGGACCACAAAGCGCAAACAACAATGGTGCGGACGGCGGGAATCGAACCCGCATGCTCATGGGAGCGAGGGATTTTAAGTCCCTTGTGTCTACCAGTTCCACCACGTCCGCCGCGCATCGCAAGCGTGTTGCGATGCAGTCTCAGGTCAGCCGGCCGAACCCTTGGCGATCGGCGGCTGGAAGGCATAGCCCATATCCCAGGGAAAATAGATCCAGGTGTCCTGGCTGACCTCGGTCACATAGCTGTCGACCA
>JAGRKQ010000127.1:4468-7833 GCA_020442235.1 Hyphomicrobiaceae bacterium
CACCTTGCCGCTGTCCTGCGTGGCGAGCGCGCGGATTTCTTCGCTGACCCCCTTGAGGACGCGCATCTGACCCTGCCGGTCATAGTCGTGATAGCTCGCAACGCAGACGCTTTCGATGACACGGATGCCGAGTTCGCGCGACACCACCGCCGCCGGCACCAGCCCGCCACGCGTGATGCACACGATCGCCTCGAAGGCGCCGGCCCCGGAAAGGCGCCAGGCCAGCGCCCGCGCATCCTGGTGAAAACGGTCCCAACTGACGGGAAAAGCCTTTTCCGGCAAGGGGGTGGTCACGATTCGATCTCCTTCATGGCCGGTGCGAGGCTCTCCACTTGCGCCGCGACGATCTCGACCAGGTCAGCATCGCGGCCGCGCACGACAATCTCGGTCCAGAACCGCGTCGGCCCCTTCGAGGACAGCACCATTTTCGGATAGCTGCCAATGGCAATGCCCGGATGCGCGTCCTGAAGCGCACGCAGTTCCGCGGCAATATCGGCTTCGGCGCAGGCGAGCGGCAGGCTTCGCGCGTGAACCGGAACGCCGCCTTCAAGCGTCGGCAGAACGTTCTCCATCATCGCCCTGAGGATCGAGGGAACGCCGGCCATCACATGCACATTGGCGATGCGAAAGCCCGGTGCCCCGGATACCGGATTCTCGATCAGGCTCGCCCCTTGCGGAATGCGCGCCATGCGCAGTCGCGCTTCGTTCAGTTCGCGTCCCGTCCTGTCATACCAGTCGACAAGGATGGCCCGCGCGTCCTCGCGCACGTCGATGGGCACTCCGAATGCGCGCGCCACCGCATCGGCGGTGATGTCGTCATGGGTCGGACCGATGCCCCCGGAGGTGAAGACATAGGTGTGGGCGAGGCGCAGGGCATCGAGGGCGGCGATGATCGCCTCCTCGCGGTCGCCGACGATGCGCGCCTCGACCAGATCAATGCCGATGAGCGCCAGCATCTCGGCGATCTGGCCGATGTTCTTGTCCTTGACCTTGCCGGAAAGAACCTCGTCGCCAATGACGAGAATGGCGGCCGTTGCGGGCGTTGGTCGCATGGCGGGAAAATCCTGAAACAGCGATCCGGAAAAACAATCTTTGAGTGTCGTAGCGCAGTTTGGCGTCAAAGCCAGCGCACCGCACCCGCTCCTGTGCAAAAATCTCCGGCAAAATCGCCAGATCGCCATCCGCCTTGCGGTTCTTCTTGCGATCCTTGCGTCTGGATGGGATGCCTCGCGGATGGACTTCGAGACACCTCTGATCGAGGCGCGGCTGCTGCGCCGCTACAAGCGCTTCCTCGCCGATGTCGATCTCGGCGATGGCCGGCCGGTCACCGTCCACTGCCCCAATCCCGGCTCCATGATGGGCCTCGTGCATGAGGGCGGGCGCTGCTACCTCTCCCATTCGGCCGATCCGAAGCGGAAATATGCCCACCGGCTGGAGCTTGTCGAAGTGCCCGGCCCCGGCCCGCGCTGTCTCGTCGGCATCCATGCTTCCCTTGCCAACACGCTGGTCGGCGAGGCCTTGCGGGCCCGCGATCTCTTCGGGCTTGGCGCGGGCAGCCTGCGCGCCGAAGTGCCTTATGGCACGCGCTCGCGGGTCGACTTCCTGCACGAGGCGGAAAACGGCACACGCACCTTCATCGAGGTGAAGAACGTGCACCTGATGCGGCGCGAAGGCCTTGCCGAATTTCCCGATTGCGTGACCGCGCGCGGGGCCAAACATCTTGGCGAGCTTGCCGAAGTGGTGCGCGCCGGCGACCGGGCCATGCTCGTCTATTGCATCCAGTGGCCCGGCGCGGAGCGCTTCTCTCTCGCTGCGGACATCGATCCGGCCTATGCGCAGGCTGCCGCGAAGGCCGCGCAAGCGGGCGTTTCCTTCCACGCACTCGGCACGAAGGTCACACCGCAATCCATTGTGGTGACGCAAGAAATCCCGGTCAAAACGCCCGTCTGACGTCAGGCGCCTTCGCGCTCCAGGATGAGATTGAGCCGGCCCTTGCCACGAATGCGGTAGCCCTTGCCAAGAGCCAGCGCGACCAGATCGCTTTGCCAGCTCCCCGAGCCGTTCTCCAGAATGATCGCCCCCGGCAGAAGGCTTTCGGGCGCATCGCGGAAGAAGGGCACGAGGATGAGGTCTTCGGCCCCTTCCACATCGAGCTTCAGAACGTCGATGCGTGGAAGCGCCTCGCTCGCCAGCATGTCGGTGAGCGGGCGCGCCGGAACGCTGACGACCGTGCCCGCGGCCGATCCCGCCCCGACATGCTTCATGCTCGCTTCGCCCTCGTTGAGAGTGTCGAGGAAGAGGGTGATGTCCCCTTCCTTGTCGGCAATCGCGATGGGCAGCACCGTGACGTTGGAAAAATCGTTGATGGCGATGTTGAAGCGAAGCCGCTTCAGGACGCTCGGCTGCGGTTCGACGGCGATCACCCGGCCGGCATGGCCGACACGGCTGGCCGCAAACAGGGTGTAGACGCCGACATTCGCCCCGATATCGACGACGATGCCGCCCTCTTTCAGCGTCTCGTCGAGAAAGGCCCGCTCCAGCGGATCGAAAAGCTGCGGGGTAAAGAGCGTGCGCTTCTCGCAGACATTCTTGAACGGATAGAGCCGCATCGAGGCACCGAAAACATCGATGTCGACGGGCTTGCGCAACAGGGCGAGCGCCGCGCGGCGGGCCGTGAAGGCCATGCGCTTTCCAAGCCAGTCCGTGCCGCACCCGCGCGTGAACCGGACCAGCGCCGCAACGAGGCCGGCGGGCCGATAGGTTCCAAAAGGGGTTACATCGTCGACGACAGTCATGTTGTGATCGCCCGGCAGAATGTGCGAAACGGAAAGCGCACCCTATATCGCGCGAATTCGCGGCAAACAAAACTTTTCGCCCCCGCCATGACGGCACCCTGCGTGCGGCAGACCGGGACGGCAGCAAGAAAGCAAGGTCAGCGGCATGGTCACCTATGTGGAAGATGCCAGCGTCCCGGTCCGCAACACCGGGGCCATCCGCCTTTATGGCGAGGACGGGTTTGAAGGCATGCGGGCTGCCGGCGCGCTCGCCGCGCGCGCGCTCGATGCCGTGGAGGACATGGTCACGCCCGGCACCACCACCGCCGAGATCGACCGCTTCGTCTTCGAGTTCGGACGCGATCATGGCGCCGTTCCGGCAACGCTCGGCTATCGCGGCTACATGCGCTCCTGCTGCACCTCCATCAATCATGTCGTCTGCCACGGCATTCCCAATGACAAGCCGCTGCGCGAAGGCGAGATCGTCAACATCGACATCACCTATATCCTCGACGGCTGGCACGGCGATTCCAGCCGCATGTATGGCGTGGGCAGGCTGAAACGCGCCTCCGAAAGGCTGATCGAGGTGAC
>JAGRKQ010000009.1 GCA_020442235.1 Hyphomicrobiaceae bacterium
GCGCTTTCCCCGCAGCCCGGCCGCACCCTATATCGGTGAGGCCGGGGCGCAAGCGAAGCCGGCACGATGCAAACCCTGCCGGAGCGATGTCCGTCATGGCCGACCTTTCCGAAGCCGCAGTCCGGCTCATTGCCTTTGCCGGCATCTTTGCCGCAATGGCCCTGGGCGAGCGGCTCATCCCCCGCCGCGCGGCCCACCCGGCGCGCGGGGCGCGCTGGTTCACCAATCTCGGCATGCTGATCGTCGACAGCCTGGTGCTGCGCGTGGTGTTTCCCGCCGCCGCCGTCGGCGTCGCGCTCTATGCGCAGATGCGCGGCATCGGCCTTTTCAACGCCCTGGAGATTGCGCCGATCATCGCCGGGGCGGTCAGCGTCGTCGTTCTCGACCTTGCGATCTGGGCGGCGCATGTCGCCTCGCACAAATGGCCGTGGCTGTGGCGTGTGCACAAGGTGCATCACAGCGATGTCGATCTCGACGTGACCAGCGCGCTGCGCTTCCACCCGGTGGAAATCCTCATTTCCATGGCCTGGAAGGGGGTCGTGGTTCTCGCTCTTGGCGCGCCGCCGCTTGCCGTTCTCGTGTTTGAAATCATCCTCAACGGCGCGGCGATGTTCAATCACGCCAATCTGCGCCTGCCACTCTCGCTCGACCGGGTCCTGCGCTACGTCGTGGTGACGCCCGACATGCACCGCATCCATCATTCGGTGCACATGCGCGAGACCGACAGCAATTACGGCTTCAACCTGGCCATCTGGGACCGGCTGTTCGGCACCTATACCGAAGAGCCGCAGGACGGACAGACCGGCATGACCATCGGCCTGTCGCAATATCAGAGCCCCGCCCCGACCCGGCTTCTGTGGTCGCTGGCCCTGCCTTTCCGCCGTGCCGAAAGGAATGCCGCAGAGGGTCAGGGCAGCACCGGCGGCTCCCAGCCGGAAAACGGATCGACCGGAAAGGCGCGCTGAAGGATATCGTGCAGGGTGCCGTTCGCGGCGATGCCGGCGAGCGCCCCGTCCAGCGCCACACGCAGGCCCGAGCGCCCCGGCGCCAGAGCGATGCGCAGCCCATGACCGAAATAGTCCGCATCGAAAAACGGCCCGCCGGCAAAGCGGCAGCAGGCGCTGCCCTCGGCACTGGCAAGGAAGAAGGCCATGTCGACACCATCGGCAAAGCCCAACGCCACGCGCCCCTCGCTGAGTGCGCTTCGCAATGCCGCGCCATCCTCAAGCGGCAAGAGCACGAGGTCCGGGCGGAAGCGTTTCAGATAAGCCTCGTGCGCCGAACCGGCGATGACCGCAACGGTGCCGGCTTCCGCTTCCGCGCCCGCTTCGCCGGCGGCCTCTTCCACCGCGACCAGGCGCGCCGGAAAGCGGAAATAGGGCTCGGTGAAATCCAGCCGGGCCCGCGTTGCCGTGTTGACCGCGATCCCGGCGATGGCGATGTCGGCCGTGCCGTCTTCGAGCGCCTCGATCACACGGTCCGAACGGCGGGCCTGGACGGTGCACAGACGATTCATCGTCTGGCACAGCGCGCGGGCGAGCTCGATGTGGATGCCGGAGAGACGGCCCGTTCCATCGACGAAGGCAAAGGGCGGGAAGTCGTCGGTGACGACGATGCGCAGCACCGGACTTTCCGTAACGGCCGTTTCCAGGCTGCGCGGACGCGTATCGGCAAAGGCCGGACCGTCGGGCGTGGACGTTTCTTCGGCCGAAACGGCAAAAGCGGAGAGAAGAAATCCCGCAAGCACGGCTGAGACCGAAAATATGTTGCCGATTCGATGCATCTTTCCCACCGAAACCCCGTGACGCGACAACCCATAGGTGTCGGTTCCGCCCCTGTTCTCCGCATCTCTAACCGAAGGCTGCAAAAAGACGCCAGCAATTCCCAACGGCCTGTCACTGGGCTTATAGTCGCCCGCCATAACAATAACGAGACCAAGGAACGGTGTTTCCGTGTCTAAAAAGCCTCTGGACATCGACATTCTCGTCGGACGACGCCTGGAGGAGGCGAGGCGGCGTCGAGGCGTTACCCAACAGGAGCTCGGCGCGGCGCTGGGCGTGACCTTTCAGCAGGTGCAGAAATATCTGCGCGGCACCAACAGGATCAGCGCGGGCAAGCTCTATGAGGCTTCGCGCTTTCTCAATGTCGGCATCGGCTTCTTCTTCGAGGGGGCCGACAAGGTCGCCTCGGGCGAAGCCGGGCCGATCGAGGGCTCCAACAGCGAGCTCTTCGAGGAAGCGCACCGCATCGATGATCCGGTGGTGCGCAGTGCCGTAAAGGCCCTGATCCGCGATCTTTCCGGCTGACGGCTTCACGGCCCGTTCCCGGAAAGCCCGCCATCCGCGCAAGGCGTGTTCCTGCGAAGCGTCGTGTTGCGCCAAGCCCCGGGGCGCGTCAGCATGATGCGCGATGAACCGGCCCGACACCTTTGATGCCTATGATCCCGAAGCACCGCTGCGCGCTGCTGCACGCCGGCTTGGGGTGGCGTTCATCGATGCCGATGAGGCGCAGCATCTCATCGCAGTCGGCCCTGCCGCTCCGCCCAGCGTCCTGCGCAGCGGCCGAAGCTGCCGGGTCACGGACACGCGCAGCGTCCGGGTCTTTACTCTCAGCGCCCCCGGCGCACGCGACATCGCGGCCCTGTCCGCACTGGTCGATCATAGTCCCGAAGCGCTGCAGGGTCTGGCCTTCGCCACAACGCGAACCATCCGCACGCTCCTGCGCGACAGGGCCCGTCCGGCGCTCCTGCGCCTTGCCATAGACGGGCTGTCGCACCGCTTTCCCGCCTACAGCGCCCGCCTGACCCTGATGCCGGCCCAGACCACCGCGCTCGTCGTCTGCGGCGCGGCGCTGGCGCTGTCGGTCTTCGCCTTTCCACTCGTTTCGGCGATCCTGATCAACATTCTCGCCGCGATCATCTTCCTCATCGCGATGATCGCCCGGATCGCGGCAGCGACCCTGCGCATGGGCGCGCCCCTGCCGGTTCCCTATGCGGAGGACAACCTGCCGGTCTATTCGGTGCTGGTGCCGCTCTACCGCGAGGCGGAAGGGATTGCGGGGCTGATCGAAGCGCTCGACAGGCTCGACTATCCGCGCCGGCTTCTCGACATCAAGCTGATCGTGGAGGAAGACGACCCGGAAACCCGGGCCGCCCTGGCCGACCTTAATCCCGGCGCACCCTATGAGGTGATCGTCGTGCCCAAAGCGGCGCCGCGCACCAAGCCCAAGGCGCTTGCCTATGCGCTGCCGCTGGCGCGCGGCGACCATGTCGTCATCTATGACGCGGAGGACCGGCCGGACCCCTTGCAACTGCGCATCGCGCTTGCCGCCTTCGCCAAGGGGCCGGAAAGGCTCGCCTGTGTGCAGGCCAAGCTCGTCATCGACAATCGTGGCGAGAGTTTCCTGACCCGCCAGTTCTTCTGCGAATATGCGGCCCTGTTCGAGGTCTTCCTGCCGGCGCTGGCGCTGTTCGGCCTGCCGATCCCGCTCGGCGGCACCTCGAATCACTTCCGCCGCGACGCGCTGGTGGCGGTCGGCGGCTGGGATCCGTTCAACGTTACCGAGGATGCCGATCTCGGTCTCAGACTGGCGCGTGCCGGCTGGAAGGTCGATGTGATCGACAGCGTCACCCATGAAGAAGCGCCGGCCGGCATCGGGGCCTGGAGCGGGCAGCGCAGCCGCTGGTTCAAGGGCTGGCTGCAAACCTGGCTGGTGCATATGCGCCAGCCGTTGACGCTTCTCGGCGAGATCGGCCCGGCGGGTTTCATCACCTTCCAGGTGGTGAGCATCATCGCCGTGATCTCGGCCCTGCTGCACCCGTTCTTCTTCCTGGTCTCGCTCGGTGTCTTCTCCGCCCTTCTGGCCGACCCGGAAGTGCTGATCGGGCTCTCCTTCGGCTCGCATGCGCTGATCGCGCTCAATATGACCGTCTTCTTAATCGGCTGGGCGGGGACGCTCGCCATCGCTCTGGCCGGCGTTGAACGGCGCGGCGCGGCCATCCGGCCGGGCGATCTGGCGCTTCTTCCGCTCTACTGGATTTGCCTTTCCTGGGGCGCCTGGCGGGCGGTCTACGACCTCATTCTTTTCCCGCACCGCTGGGTGAAGACGCCGCATGGAAGCCAGAAAAGACAAATTATATCAGGGGATTATAAAACAACGCCCCAGTCCGATCGCGCCACAGGCCTGACGGCCGGCAAACCGTTCCTGTCGTCTTCGGGAAAGGGCGGATGGAGCGGGTGAAGGGAATCGAACCCTCGTCGTAAGCTTGGGAAGCTTCTGCTCTACCATTGAGCTACACCCGCGCCGTGGCATGACTCGACGCCTTCGCGATTATTTGTCAGGAATAACGGGTCCTGACAAGCAGCGAGGGTCGTGCGCAAGCGGCCCGCGCGAGGAAACTGGAGAAACGCCATGCTTCGATCCGTCGCAGCCGCCGCCGCGCTTGCCCTGTCCATGACCGCCGCTGCGGTGACGCCCGCCTCGGCCGTCGTCAGCTGGGCCTCCTGGACCGGCCCGGTGAACAACGAGAACGACTGCATCACCCGCGCCCGCGCCGCCGCCGCAGCGCTGCCGTCGCTGCTCAACGTGACCTACAACACCGACTATCAGGCCGATACGGCGCTGGAGCTCGAAATCACCGCCCACAACGGTGCCTCGACCCGCGTTGTGGCGCTGTTCCTGTGTCAGAACGAGGTTGGCGTGATCATCGCCTTCGGCGAGCCCTTCGACACCGCGCAGGCGCTGCGCGACGTGCTGCGCGACCATTTCCTCGGCCGCACGCCCTCCACGCCCAATGGCGGCGGTGGTGGTGGTGG
>JAGRKQ010000128.1:0-2949 GCA_020442235.1 Hyphomicrobiaceae bacterium
CGCAACGCCCGGCCGAAATATCTCGAAGCCTTCGTCGACAGCCTCGTCAACTGGGATTACGTCGCCGAGCTTTTTGAAGCGGCCAGCTGACCCCGGAACCGGGGTTCCCCAGGGTAAGGTAAAGCGACTCTCCCCGCCGGATTGACAAAACTTTAGGGACTGAACGCCTAGGGTTGGTCATCACCGGCGGGAAGACGATGAGACCCAGCAAGCAGAACCTCACTGCGATCCTGATTGACGACAACCGGCAGATGATGTCGGTCATGCGGTCGATGCTGCACAGCTATGGCATTGACAAGATTCATGATTTCGCGTCAGCGGAAGATGCGTTTCCGGCTCTTCGTGCCGAGCATGTGGACATCGTCCTGGTCGATCTGGAGCTGTCCGGGCAGATGGACGGTCTCCTGTTCTCCCGGTTGCTGCGCCATGACAAGGACATCTACAATCCGTGTGTCCCGGTCATTCTGATGACCGGTTTTGCCAGCCAGTCGCTGATCACCAAGGCCATCAACAGCGGTGTTGACGATATGGTTACGCGCCCGTTGAGCGCGCGCGACCTGCACACCCGCGTCGACAAGGTGCTGAATTTCCCGCGTTCCTATATCCGCACGCCATCCGGATATTTCGGTCCGGATCGCCGCCGTCGCATCGACCCGTTCTATGTGGGCCCCGAGCGCCGGATCGAGGAAATGGCGCATGTCGTCAATGGCGCCACGGCGCTGAAGGCGCCGGTCAAGACCGAGCCCATGCAGTTTCAGGATCTGAAGCCCGAGCCGGCACCGGCTCCGGAGCCGGAAAAGAAGTCGCCCAAGCCAATGGGCGATGTCTTCTTCCTCGATTGAACCGCACTGAGCGGCGCGCGGCATTCGGTCGCGGCGTCTTCAGTGCTCGTCTTCATCCGTGGTGCGCCTGCGGAACAGATCTTCCTCTTCGACCGGATAGGCATCGGCCGTTGCAAGCGGCACGATCGGATCGGGCTGCTTTTCGCTTTCGGGTGCGGCGGCGCGGTTGCGGCGTGAGCGGGCATTCTGCGCCGCTGCGCCCATGGCGCTGAAGACGCGTTTCATCCGGCGCCGTCCGGTGCGCATCTGCCAGCGCAGCATCGTGCGGCCGCGCCCCAGCTGTTCCACTTCGCTTTCCAGCGTTTCGCCCAGAGCGGCGCGGAAATCGGTGATGCCGTGCGTTGCAATGTCCTGAAAGTTGCGCACCAGCGACATCCACAAGGGGCTGACGAGCAGCGAGATGGCAATCGTCGCCACCGCCAGCTTGTAGGCATTGGTGTCCAGCAAGCCGTTGGCGATCCCGGCGGCGGCCAGAACGAAGGAAAATTCGCCGATCTGCGCCATGATCAGCCCGCCCGGAAAGGCCTGTTCCCAGGGGCGGCCGGCCAGACGCAAAAGCATGACGTTGAGAATGCTCTTGATGGTGATCGCCGACAGGACGAGCAGGCTCACCGCCAGCACGTTGCCGGTCAGGAAATCGAAGTCGATGAGAAGACCGATCGACAGGAAGAAGATGATGAGCAGGATCGACTGGATCGGCTCGGTCACCTCGATGGCTCGGGCCCGCAGCGTCGATCCGGCAATCACCAGCCCGGCGATGAAGGCGCCATAGGCCGGCGAAAGATCGATCAGCGAGGAAATCGCCGCCGCTGCGAAACACAGTGCCAGACAGGCGATGGCTGTCAGATCGACGCGCTCGGCAATTGCATCGGAAAAGGGCAGGCGGATCTTCCCCGGCCGGGAGAGAACGCGGAAGATGAGGACAAGGCCGGCGAGCGCAATCAGCACGCGCCCGCCCACCTCGAAGGCCATCTCGACCCCGTCGCCGCTGCCGCCGAAGCCGTTGACGATGATCAGCATCGGAACGACGGCGATGTCCTGCGCGATGAGGACGCCGATGGTGATGCGCCCGGTCTCGCGCCGCAACTCGCCGATGTCGGTGAGCATCGCCATGGCGACGGCGGTGGAGGAAAGGGCGAAGATGAAGCCAAGGAGAATGGCCTGGCCCCAGGTCCAGTCGAACAGCGTTGAAAAGGTCGCGGCAATCGCCAGTCCCACCGCGATCTGCATCAGGGCCACGAAGGAGGCCTGCTTCATCACCGGCTGGAAGGCGCGCACGGAAATTTCCATGCCGATGAGAAAGAGAAGCAGGACGACGCCGAGTTCGGCGAGGATGGTCACCGCACCGGTGTTGGAAACAAGCCCGAAGCCGGCCGGTCCGAGAATGAGCCCGGCGAGCACATAACCGATGATCGGCGGTTGGCCGAGCCGCAGAAAGGCGATGCCCATGGTCGCGGCAACGGCCGCAACCGTCGCAATGGCCACAAGATCACCGGCATGGGATTCCACTCGAACGCTCCGTCGGATTGCAAGGCTAAAGTTAGGCGGTTGTTTCTGCTTGCGAAAGCCCGCAATCCGGTCAGGTTCAGACAGACGTTCCCGTGGCCCTCAAAATGAAGTCATAGGTAAGCGCCACCTCGCGCAGCCGGTCGAAGCGCCCGGAAGCGCCACCATGGCCGGCGCCCATATTCGTCTTCAGGAAGATCGGTGCGTCGGATGTCGTGCTGGCGCGCAGGCGTGCCACCCATTTCGCCGGCTCCCAATAGGTGACGCGCGGATCGGTCAGGCCGGCGATGGCCAGGATCGCCGGATAGGCCTTCTGCGCGACCTGGTCATAGGGCGAATAGGCGAGGATCGTCCGGAAATCCTCTTCGCTTTCGATGGGATTGCCCCATTCGGGCCATTCCGGCGGCGTCAGCGGCAGGCTGGCGTCGAGCATTGTGTTGAGGATGTCGACGAAGGGCACCTCGGCGACCAGGCCCGAGAACAGCTCGCCCGCCCGGTTGGCGACCGCGCCGATCAAAAGACCGCCGGCCGAGCCGCCATGACCGGCAAGCCGGCCCCGCGCGACATGGCCGGTATCGAGAAGATGCCGGGCAGCGGCGGC
>JAGRKQ010000128.1:3009-8658 GCA_020442235.1 Hyphomicrobiaceae bacterium
TTGTCCTTGCCGCCGCGGATATGGGCGATGGCATAGACGAGGCCGCGGTTGACGAGGCTGAGAACGCTGGTCGAGAACGCCGCGGGAATGCTGATCCCATAGGCGCCATAGCCGTAAAGAAGGCCCGGCGCACTGCCATCGATCGGCGTCGAGCGGTGCCGCAGCACGGTGACCGGAATGCGCTCGCCGTCTTCGGCGACGGCATGCAGGCGCTCGACGATGTAGTCGTCCTCATTGTGCCCGCTCGGCACCTCCTGCGTCTTGCGCAGGACGCGCTCGCGCGTTGCCATGTCGTAGTCGAAGACCTTGGAAGGCGAGGCGGGCGAGGCATAGGTGAAGCGCAGGGTCCGGCTGTCGAACTCGTGGCCGCCCGACAGGCCGAGGCTATAGGCCGCCTCGTCGAAAGCGATGACGTGCTCCTCGCCGCTGGCAAGGTCGCGGATGACGATGCGCGGCAGGCCGTCACGCCGCTCCAGCCGGGCAAGATGGCCGGAAAAGAGCGCCATGGAGAGGATGAGCCGGCCCGGTTCGTGGGCAACGAGATCGTCCCAGCGGGCCGGGGTCGGGTCGAGGATCGGCGCGCGGGCGATGCGGAAATCCTCCGCGTCGCGGTCATTGGTGAGGATGTAGAGATCCTCGCCGTGATCGTCGGCAATGTATTCGACGCCGCTGCGCCGTTCGGCAACGATCATGGGATCGCTCGCCGGTGCGCGCGCATCGATGAGGCGCAGCTCCGAGGTCGTGTGATCGTGGCTGTTGATGATCACGAAGCGCTTGGATGTCGAATTGCCGACGCCGACGAAAAAGCCCTTGTCGGGCTCGTCATAGACAAGGACGTCCTGTGCCGGATCGGTGCCGAGATCGTGGCGGAAGACCTTCGACGGGCGATGGTTTGCGTCCACCCGCACATAGAAGAAGGAAAGTCCGTCCGCCGACCAGGCGATCTGGCCGGTCGTCTCGCCGACGATGTCCGGCAGGTCGACGCCAAGCGCGATGTCGCGCACGCGGATGTCGAAATATTCCGAACCGGAGCGGTCCGACCCCCAGCCGAGATAGCGGTGATCGGGCGAATGGTTGACGCCGGCGAGGCGGAAATAGCCGTGGCCCTGGGCCTCCATGTCGCCATCGAGAAGCGTTTCGGCGGAGCCGCCCGCGCGCGCCTCGCGCACCACATGCGGATGCTGGCCGCCTTCGACGAATTTCATCGAATAGGCATAAGGCCCGTCCGCCACGGGAACGCTGGAATCGTCCTCGCGGATGCGCCCGCGCATTTCGGCATAGAGCGTCTCGCGCAGGCCCTGCGTGTCGGAAAAGACCGTCTCCACAAAGGCGTTCTCGGCCTCCAGATGTGCGCGGATTTCCGCTTCCAGAAGCGCAGGGTCGCGCATCACCTCCTGCCAGCGCGCCGAGCGCATCCAGGAGTAAGGGTCGTTGAGGGTCACACCATGCACGGTGCGGCGGTCGTCGCGTGCCATCGCCACGGGGGCGACGGCGTGGGAAAGATCAAAGCTCATGAAGACTTCAGTCTTACGATTCGCCGTCCGGCGTGAAGTCCAGAGCCACACCATTCATGCAGTAGCGAAGGCCCGTCGGCTGCGGTCCATCGGGAAACACATGGCCGAGATGACCGGCACAGCGCGCGCAATGCACCTCGGTGCGCCGCATGAACAGGCTGCGATCTTCCTTTTCGCCGACGGCCCCGGCCTCGATCGGGCGGGTAAAGCTCGGCCAGCCCGTGCCGGAATCGAACTTCGCGTCGGAGGCAAACAGCGGCTGGCCGCAGCCGGCGCAGACAAAGGTGCCGGCACGCTTTTCATGATTGAGCGGCGAACTGCCGGCGCGCTCCGTGCCGTGCTTGCGCAGCACGCGGAATGCTTCCGGCGACAGGTCTTCGCGCCACTCGGCTTCCGTCTTGGTGATGTCGGGCGTCTTGTCGGTCATGGTGTTCGCCTTCTTCTATTGCCGATCGAATGTAGATCGTGACGGTATCCTCGCCCGAATGTGGGGAGAATTTGCGGCCTGACAAGTCGAAAGTCTTCCACATTGCTGCCGGTTTTCCTTGCCGCAGGCCGGTCCGCGCGTTAGCCACGATGAACACAGACGCGCGGCGATTCGGGGCTTTCGGCGCGCCGCTTTCGGGGTGAGGAACAACGCCGGTGGTTGGACCGACCGCGCCAGTCTTCTTCTATTTGTCGCTGGCCGCGCCCATTGTGGCCGCGGCTCTTGCGCCCATGCTGCACCGCTGGCTCGGCCACAAGGCCGGTTATGTCCTGGCGCTGGCGCCGGCCTTCATCTTCCTGCATTTTGCCGGCTATCTCGGCGAAACGGCGGCCGGATCGGATCTGGTGCCGGGCATTGCCGCGGGCGGGCGTTTCCTGTTTTCCGTGCCTTGGGTGCCAAGCATCGGTGTCGGCGCGAATTTCTACGTCGACGGTCTCAGCCTCGTCTTTGCCATGCTGATTTCCGGCATCGGCTTCTTCATCGTGCTTTATGCCGGCGGCTATCTGAAGGGGCACGAGCATCAGGGGCGATTCTTCTCCTACATCCTGCTGTTCATGGCGGCGATGCTGGGGGTGGTGCTGGCGGATGATGTCGTCACGCTCTTCGTCTATTGGGAGCTGACCTCGGTCACCTCCTTCCTGCTGATCGGCTTCGACCATCGCCGCCAGGCAGCGCGCCGCGCTGCGATCCAGGCTCTGGTCGTCACCGGCGGCGGCGGGCTCCTGCTTCTGGCCGGTCTTCTTCTTTTGTCGACGGTGACCGGGACGCTCTCCGTCTCGGCCATGCTGCAAATGGGCGATGGGGTGGCGGCCAGCGCGCTTTACGTGCCGATCCTGCTTCTGGTGCTGGGCGGGGCCTTCACCAAGTCGGCGCAGGTGCCGTTCCATTTCTGGCTTCCGAACGCCATGGAGGCCCCGACGCCCGTTTCGGCCTATCTGCATTCGGCAACGATGGTGAAGGCCGGCGTCTATCTCCTGATGCGCCTCAACCCGGTGCTCGGCGATACCCTTCTCTGGGAAACGATCCTGCCGGTCTTCGGCGGCGCGACGCTTCTGACCGGGGCGATCCTGGCCCTGCGCCAGACCGATCTCAAGCTGATGCTCGCCTATACGACGGTCGCCTCGCTTGGCCTTCTCGTCGCGCTGACCGGAACGTCGGAAGCGGAGATCATCAAGGGTGCGGCGCTCTATCTGGTGGCGCATTCCCTGTTCAAGGGCGCGCTCTTCATGGTCGCCGGCACCATCGACCATGAGGCCGGCACGCGCGACCTGACGAAGCTCGGCGGGCTGCGCGCCGCCATGCCCATCACCTTTGCTGCCGCTCTCGGCGCGGCGCTGTCCATGGGTGGCCTGCCGCCCTTCCTGGGCTTTCTCGCCAAGGAGGTGATGTATCACGGCACGACGCATCACCCCGATGTCTGGATGGTGCTTCTGACCGGTGTGCTGATCCTCGGCAATGCGCTGATGTTTGCCGCCGGCTTCACCGTCGCGCTGCGGCCCTTCCTCGGGCCCAAGGTGGAAACGCCCCGCCATGCGCATGAGGGGCCCTTCATGCTCTATGCCGGGCCGGTCACGCTGGCTTCCGCCGGTCTCCTGGCCGGGCTTCTGGCGCATCTGACCGGGGTCAACATCATCGGTCCGCTGGCCTCCGCGATCGTCTATCGGCCTGTCGAGGTGGAGCTGCACCTGTGGGGCGGCTTCAACCTGGCGCTGGCGCTTTCGGCGGTGACGCTGACCCTTGGCGCGCTGTTCTACTGGAAGCTGGCCTGTGTGCGGGCCGTCGTCGCAAGCTTTCTCGATCTTGTCGGCTGGGGGCCGGACAAGGGCTTCGACCAGTTCGTCGGCGGTCTCGTCGGGCTTTCGACGCGCGTGACGCGGGTCGTCCAGTCCGGCGATCTGGAGCGCTACATCACCCTCAGCTTCGTCTTCGTGGCCATCGTTCTCGTCGGCGGCATGAGCGCCTTCGGCGAATGGACGGGCATTCTGGAAGCGCCCGACCTCACCTTCTGGGAATGGGCGGTGATCCTGATGGCGCTGGTCGGCATCTGGGCCGTGCTGGTGGCCACCAGCCGCCTGACCGCCATCGTCTCGCTCGGCATTCAGGGCTTTGCCGTGGCGCTGATCTTCATGCTGTTCGGCGCGCCGGATCTCTCCTTCACCCAGTTCATGGTCGAGACCCTTTCCGTCGTCATTCTCGCTCTTGTCCTGACGCGGCTTTCCCTCGTCAAGAGCGATCACCGTCCCTTCTGGGAGGCGATGAAGGACGGCGCCATCGCCGTTGCCGGCGGCGTCGGCTTCGCCGGGCTCCTTCTGACGGCGACCTCGCGGCCCTTCAATGCGCGGCTTTCGGATTTCTTTTCCGAATACTCGCTGCAGGTCGCCCACGGCCGAAACATCGTCAACGTCATCATCGTCGACTTCCGCGGCTTCGACACCATGGGCGAGATCGCCGTGGTCATGGTCGCCGGGCTCTCGATCCTGGCTCTTGTGCGCCACCGGGCGCGCGGCGTGACGGGCACCGAGCCGCCGCGCGAGGCCGATGCTCCCACGGAGGGTGAGGCATGAACACCGTCATCTTCCGCACCATCGCGCCCTATCTTGCCGTGCTGATGGCGCTGTTTTCCGTCTTCGTGCTGCTGCGCGGGCACAATGAGCCCGGCGGCGGCTTCATCGGCGGACTGATCGCGGCTTCGGCGCTGGCGATCTACGGCATTGCCAACGGCGTGCCGTCGGTGCGCCGCGCGATCATCTTCCACCCGATCCATCTGGCCGGTTTCGGGCTGTTTCTGGCCGTTTCGGCCGGCATCTTCTCGATCCTGATCGGTGTGCCGTTTCTCACCGGCATCTGGATCTATCCGCAGGTTTTCGGCATCGAGCTGCCGCTCTCGACGCTTCTGATGTTCGATACCGGGGTCTATTTTGTTGTGGTCGGGGCGCTCGCCTCGATCGCGCTGACGCTGGAGGAGCGCGACTAGCGATGGAAGGTGTCTTTGCCATCCTCGTCGGCGTCTATTTCGCCGCTTCGATCTTCCTGCTCCTGTCGCGGCATGTGATCCGGCTGCTGCTTGGCGTGGCGCTGCTCGGCAATGGCGTCAATCTTCTGATCTTCACCGCCGGACGCCTGACGCGCGAAGTTCCGCCGATCATTCCCGAAGGACTGGCGGTGCCGGAAGGCGTGACCGCCAATCCGCTACCGCAGGCCCTGATCCTGACGGCCATCGTGATTTCCTTCTCCTTCTTCGCCTTCCTGCTCGTTCTCGCTTACCGCGCCTATCAGGAGCTGGGCACCGACGAGACGGACAAGATGCGCGTCGCCGAACCGGTCGACGAGCCGGCGCCGCCTGTGGGGTACTGAGTCATGGCCGGCACCGTTTCCCACGACATCGATCTCTCGCACGCGCTGGTCCTCGACCCGGTTGCCGGTTCGGATTATCTCGTCGTCCTGCCAGTGATTGTGCCGTTCCTGTTCGCGGCGGTGACGCTGATGCTGCGCCGCAAGCGCGATCTGCACGCCCCGATCGCGGCGACGGTCATGGCCAGTCTCGTCCTCTCCAACCTCGCCATGCTGGCCCGGGTCCTCGACAGTGGGCCGATCGCCATGACCATGGGGCGCTGGCTGCCGCCTTTCGGCATTTCCTTCGTCGTCGAT
>JAGRKQ010000129.1 GCA_020442235.1 Hyphomicrobiaceae bacterium
CGGGCGATGATCCGCATGGAGGATGCGCTTTCCGCAGAACGCCTGTCGGCAAGAATGCTGTTGCAGGTGCATGACGAACTGATCTTCGAGGTGCCCGAAGATGAGGTCGCGGCAACGCTTCCGGTGATCTCGCGCGTCATGCGCGAGGCCCCGGGACCCGCCTTCCAGCTTTCCGTTCCGCTCGAGGTCGATGCGCGCGCGGCCGCCAACTGGGACGAGGCGCACTGAACCCGCCCGGCGCCTGCGGATTGACAGTCTTCCGGGCCTGGTTTTTTATGGTGAACAAGAGGTTAAGCTTCGGATCAGGCAGGTGTGGGATGTTCGGCTTTGTTGGTGATCTTGTCGGCGACTTTTTCGGTGGCGTGGCCGACGGCCTGAGCGGGGCCTGGGACGCCTTTTCCGACATCGCCTCTTCCAGCGTGTTCAGCACGCTCGTCGGCGCGGCCCTCGGCGGAACGCCTCTGGGGCTGGTGAGCAATTTCTTCCTCGACAAGGGCCTCCTCAGCGGCGTCCTGTCCTCGGCGCTCGGCAACAGCGGCGCGCTTCTCGGCTTCGATCCGTTCAATGCGGTGGTCAAGGGCGTGTTGTCCGGCTTCGGCGACAATCCGCTGAACAGCATCCTCAACATGGTGACGGAGGGGCTGAACAAGGAACTCGCCAAGGTTCTCGATCCGGTCGAATCCCTTCTCGGCGCGCTGTCCGGCAATCCGATCGAAGCGGTGGTCAATGCCGCCAGGGAGGAGCTGAACGATCAGCTCGCTTCCGTCCTGGATCCGGCCAAGGAACTGATCGAGACGCTCTCCGGCAATCCGCTCGAGACTCTTGGCGACACGGTGCGCGAAGAGGTCCGCGATGCCATCCTCGATCAGGTTCCGACCGCGAACGAACTCTTTGATCTCGTCGCCGACGCGGCCGAGGAAAAGCTGCACAACGTTCTGCACTGAACGGGCACGACGTCTCTCATTGCCGCAAACATTGCCGCAACGAGTCGGGCCGGATTTCCGGCCTGTTTTCGTTTCAGCCTCTGCCGGGCTGCACCGCATCGTCCGGCATGACCGCCACCACGCCCGACGGGTTGATCGTCGGATGGCTTTCAAAATAATGCCGGCGGATGTGATCCATGTCGACGGTGCGGGAAATCTCCGGCATGGCGAGCAGCGCGCGGGTGTGGCGGGCAAGGTTGGGATGATCGGCGATCCGCCGGCGCGAGCATTTGAAGTGGATCGCATAGACCGGATCGAACCGGATGAGGGTGGTGAAGAGGCGGATATCGGCCTCCGTCAGACGCTCGCCGACAAGGTGCTCCTTGCCCTCAAGACGTTTTTCCAGCCAGTCGAGACTGTCGAACAGCGGCCCGATGGCCTCGTCATAGGCGGCCTGCGTCGTTGCAAAGCCGGCCCTGTAGACCCCGTTGTTGACGGTTTCATAGACACGGGTGTTGACGGCATCGATCTCGCCGCGAAGCGCTTCGGGATAATAATCGCCCGGCCGCGCGCCGACCCCGTCGAAGGCCGTGTTCATCATGCGGATGATTTCGGCGCTTTCGTTGGAAACGATGGTACCGCGCTGCCTGTCCCAGAGGACCGGCACGGTGGCCCGGCTCGTCACCCGCGGCTCCGCCTTCTGGTAAAGCTCGTGAATATAGGCCGCGCCATTGACCGTATCGGCGATGACGCCGGGCCCTTCGGCAAAGCTCCAGCCCTTCTCCCCCATGTGCCAATGGACGACCGAAAGGCCGATCTTGTCTTCAAGCCCCTTCAGGGCGCGCATGATCAGCGTGCGGTGCGCCCAGGGGCAGGCGAGCGAGACATAAAGGTGGTAACGCCCGGCGCTGGCCGCAAAGCCCCCCGAACCGGTCGGGCCGGGCGCGCCATCGGCCGTTATGAAATGGCGGAAACGCGATTCCTGGCGCTCGAACCGGCCGCCGGTGGATTTCGTCTCATACCAGCGGTCCTGCCAGACGCCGTCGACCAGAAGCCCCATCTCACCCGTCTCCGCCCTGTCTCTCTTTCCCACAGGAGATGATGCATCCGGCGGAAAGGTCTACCCCCCGGGTGGACGACATGGCGCGACAGGACGCTCAGGCGGCGCGCAGCATCGGCACCTCGAAGGGGGAAAGGTTCAGCGGCGCAGCGGCGGCCGAGGTCAGCATCATGCCCTGCTGCACTGCCTTCCAGCGTTCGGCACGTCCGTCGAGCGGCTCGGAGACGACGATCAGAGCTTGCGGATCGGCGTCACAGTAATACAGCGACGGCGCCTTCATGTCGGTCGCGTAACGCACCGCGCCGAAGCTGTCGCCATCGGTCCAGCAGGCGGTGAAGCGCAAGGGCTCGGTGATCGCGGCCCGGTCCATGGCGGCCTCGATCCGCGACAGCACGCGGGCGAGAGCGACGGGAAACGGTGCCGCTTCGGCGAGCGCCAACAGGAAGATGAGTTCCGAATCGGTCGTCCCCTGCCGCTGGGCGAAGAGGCCATCGGGCACCAGTGCCTCCAGCGCCCGGCGGATCGCGCCATAGCCGCCGATCTGGCCGTTGTGCATGAACATGGTGCGGCCATGGACGAAGGGATGACAGTTGGCGCGGCTGGTCGCCGTTCCCGTCGAGGCGCGCACATGGGCGAAGAACTGGCCGGAGCGGATCTGACGGCATAGGGAGCGCAAATTCTCGTCCGACCAGGCGGGCAGGATTTCCCGGTAGAGCCCCGGCTCGGAGCGCTCGCCATACCAGCCGACGCCGAAGCCGTCGCCATTGGTGCCGGTCTTGGCCTCGCGGGCGTGCAGGCTCTGCTCGATCAGCGAATGTTCGGGCTCGGTGACGAGATCGCCGAGAAAGATGGGACGGCCCCGATAGGCAAGCCAGCGACACATGGCGTGGACCCGGTTGATGGGTGAA
>JAGRKQ010000130.1:0-3778 GCA_020442235.1 Hyphomicrobiaceae bacterium
ATGCCGTTGATGATGTCGCCGCGATAGCTCGGAAGCTCGATGTCGCCCTGCTTTTCCATCGGCGCGGAACGCGGCTTGGCGAACTGGCCGGCAATGCGCCCGACCTTCACCACCGGCACGGAGGCGGCATAGGTGAGCACCACCGCCATCTGCATCAGAACGCGGAAGAAGTCGCGGATCGTGTCGGCGCCGTGCTCGGCGAAGCTTTCGGCGCAGTCGCCGCCCTGAACGAGAAACGCCTTGCCTTCAGCCGCGGCGCCAAGCTGGCGTTCAAGCTTGCGCGCCTCGCCTGCAAAAACCAGCGGCGGAAAGCTCGCAAGCCGCTCTTCAGCGGTCTTGAGGGCTTCAAGATCCTGGTAATCGGGCACCTGCACGATCGGCTTCGATCGCCAGCTCGACGGGCTCCAGTTCTGCGCCATGGTTCTGGTCCTGACTTTTGACAACACGTTTCCCTACCGGGGGGCCTGACCCACCGGACGGCGCGTTATACACGAGGAAAACGGCAAAAGGCCACACGGGCAAAAGCAGCAGGCTGCCGAGGCTTTCAGGAAACGATTTTGCCGCCGCGAAGACGCCGGCTGGGCGTGCGCATGGTGACGAGTTCCTCGGCGGCCGTCGGGTGCACGGCGACGGTGGCGTCGAAATCGGCCTTGGTCGCCCCCATCTTCAGGGCGATGCCGAGAAGCTGGGCCATCTCGCCGGAATCGGGCCCCAGCACATGCACGCCCAGCACCTTGTCGCTTGCCGCGTCGACGATGATTTTCATCAGCGTCTTTTCCTCGCGCCCCGAGAGCGAAAGCTTCATCGGGCGGAAGCGCGACAGATAGATATCGAGGTCGGGGTGATCCTTCAGCGCATCGGCCTCGCTGAGGCCGACCGTGCCGATCTCGGGCTGGGAGAACACCGCCGTCGGGATCAGGGCATGGTCCACCGCGATGGTCTTGCCGCCATAAAGCGTATCGGCAAAGGCATGGCCCTCGCGGATCGCAACCGGGGTCAGGGCGACGCGGTCGGTGACATCGCCGACCGCATAAATGTGATCGACCGAGGTCTTCGAGAAGGCATCGACCTTGATCGCGCCGGCCTGCGTCAGTTCGACCCCGACCTTGTCGAGACCGAGGCCGTGGATCGCCGGATTGCGGCCGATGGCAAAGAGGATCTGGTCCGCTTCCAGCGCCAGGCCGGCCCTGGTCGTGCCGACGAGGCCGGAAGGCGTCTGGTCGATGCGCTCGAAGGTATCGTTGAGCACAAGATTGATGCCCTTGGCGCGCATCTCGTCCTGAAGCGCGGAGCGAAGATCGTCGTCGAAGCCGCGCATGATCATCGGACCGCGATAGAGCAGCGTCGTATCGGCACCAAGGCCGGCAAAGATGCCGGCGAATTCGACCGCGATATAGCCGCCGCCGGCGACAACGACGCGTTTCGGCATCGTTTCGAGGTGGAAGACCTCATTGGAAGTAATGACATGCTCGATGCCCGGCAGCGAGGCATCGAGATTGGGCCGGCCGCCGGTGGCGATCAGGATCGTCTCGGCCTCAATGGCGCGATCCTCATGCACGAGGCGCACGCGGTGGGGGGCCTCGATTTCGCCGCGCGAGCGGATGACGGTGACGCCGGCCGCCTTGAGGTTGCGCTCATAGATCGCTTCCAGCCGGGCGATCTCGCGGTCCTTGTTGGCGATGAGGGTCGGCCAGTCGAAGCGCGGCGTCTCGACCTGCCAGCCGAAACCGGCCGCGTCCTCGATCATCTCTTCCACATGCGAGGCATAGACGAAGAGCTTCTTGGGCACGCAGCCGCGAATGACACAGGTTCCGCCCCAGCGATATTCCTCGCAGATGGCAACCTTGGCGCCATGGGTCGCGGCGATGCGGGCAGCCCGCACGCCACCGGAGCCGCCGCCGATCACCACGAGGTCGTAGCGTTCGCTCATCGGCGGCCCCCTTTTCTCAAAAACGCCCGGCGGCGATCAGAACTCGATGCCTTCGGCGGCGAGCTTTTCCCGCATCAGCGTCACGATGCGCTCGCTCATCAGGTCACCCCAGACGATGGTCGCTTCGAGGATCGAACGATCGACGACCTGGCGCTGGGTGAGGAACTTGGCGCCGACCCCGGAGGAATAGAAGGCGATCAGCTCGCTCAATTCTTCTTCGGTGTAGCTGGTGGCATAGATGCGGGCGACTTCGGCGCGCAGCGATGCGCCCTCGGAGCGGATCTCGGCGGCGACTTCATCGCCGGCGGCGTTGATCGCCTCGGCCTTGTCCGGATTGCCGGAAACGGCCAGGCGCACGACATCGCTGCGCAGGGCGCGGACAACGGTGTCGAAGGCCTCGTTGGTGTTGAGGATTTCCGAAAGCTGTGCGCCCAGCGCCAGATGCTCTGCGGAAGGCTCCTGCGCGCTGGCGCGTTCGGTCGCGACGCCAAAGCCGATCGCCAGAACGAAAACCAGCGCCATCATGCGGTTCATCACAGTCATTCCCTGACCTTTCTTCATCGCAGCCGCCGCCCCCGGCATGCTGCCATCCCTGTCGCGGCCTTAAGCCCGATCCGCCGTCAGTTCCGCCACGCCGGTTGCCCCGGCAAGGAAGGCCCGCTCGGCCATGTTCAAAAACAACCCGTGTTCCACCACGCCGACGCAGCCGTCCAGCGAAGCGGCGAGGCCTTCTGGGTCCGGAATGCGGCCAAAAGATGCATCGAAGATGACATGGCCGGAATCGGTGCGCACCGGAACGCCGTCCTTCTGACGCAGCGTGAAGGCGGGCTCAAGCCCATGAGCCTCGGCAATCCGGTCAAGACGGCGGCGCGTCGCGCCCATTCCGAAGGCGACGACCTCGATCGGCAGCGGGAAAGCCCCCAGCGTTTTCACGAGCTTGGTGTCGTCGGCGATGACCACGAAACGCCGTGCCGCCGAGGCGACGATCTTTTCACGCAGATGCGCGCCGCCGCCGCCCTTGATGCAGTTGAGAGCTGCGTCGATCTCGTCGGCGCCATCGATGGCCAGATCCAGTTCAGGCGTTTCTTCCAGCGTCGTCAGCGCAATCGCCAGTTCCCGGCAAAGCGCGGCGGAGCGCTCCGAGGTCGGAACGCCGATCACCCTGAAACCGGCGGCGACCTTCTCGCCCAGCGCACGGATGAAGGCATCCGCGGTCGAGCCGGTGCCGATGCCGAGACGCATACCATCCTCGACGCATTCGAGCGCAGCGCGCGCCGCCTTGTCCTTCAGTTCTGCCGACATGCGATTCTCCGGATTGGCCTCACGCCTGAAGCCCTGCGAGGAGGACGTATTTGATCTCGGTGAACTCCTCAATCCCGTGGCGCGAGCCTTCTCGTCCGATTCCCGATTCCTTGACGCCGCCAAAGGGGGCGATCTCGGTGGAGAGAATGCCGGAATTGACCGCAACCATGCCGTATTCGAGTGCAGTGGCCACGCGGAAGACCGTGCCGATGTCGCGGGCATAGAAATAGGCCGCAAGCCCGGCATTGGTGTCGTTGGCAAGCGTGACCACCTCGTCTTCGCTGTCAAAGCGATAGATCGGCGCCACGGGCCCGAAGGTCTCTTCCTGCGAGACCAGCATGTCCGGCGTTGCACCGGTCAGGATCGTCGGCTGGAAGAAGCTGCCGCCCAGTTCGTGCGGCTTGCCGCCGACGACAATCTTCGCGCCTTTCTGCGTGGCGTCGGCGATGTGCGCCTTCACCTTGGCGAGCGCGCGTTCATTGATCAGCGGGCCCTGCACGACGCCCTCGTCGACCCCCGGCCCGACCTTCATTTCAGAAACCTTGC
>JAGRKQ010000130.1:3855-9590 GCA_020442235.1 Hyphomicrobiaceae bacterium
TTGCGGTATTTCGACGCCATCGCCCCCTCGACCGCCGCATCGACATCGGCGTCGTCGAAGACGATGAAAGGCGCATTGCCGCCAAGTTCCAGCCCGACCTTCTTCACCGTATCGGCGGCCTGGCGCATCAGAAGCTTGCCGACGGCGGTCGACCCGGTGAAGCCGACGAAACGCACGGCCGGATGGCGGCACATTTCCGAACCGATGGCGGCTGCATCGCCGGTCAGGATGTTGAAGACGCCTGCCGGAATGCCCGCCCGTTCGGCCAGGACCGCCAGTGCCAGCGCCGTCAGCGGCGTATCGGGCGCCGGCTTGACCACCGCCGTGCAGCCCGCCGCCAGAGCCGGGGCGACCTTGCGGGTGATCATCGCGGCGGGGAAATTCCACGGTGTGATTGCCGCGATCACTCCGATCGGCTGGCGCAGACACAGGATCTGCGAGCCGGGAAAGGGCGAGGGAATCGTCTCGCCGTAAATGCGCTTGGCCTCTTCGGCGAAGAACTCGACGAAGCTGGCCGCATAGACGACCTCGCCCTTCGCCTCGGCCAGCGGCTTGCCCTGTTCGCTCGTCATCAGGAGGGCGATGTCGTCGGCATTCGCGATGATGAGGTCAAACCAGCGGCGCAGGATCACCGAGCGTTCCTTGGCGGTCTTCTGCGACCAGGGGCCGAAGGCGCGCGATGCCGCGTCGATGGCCTGACGGGTCTCCTCGGCGCCGAAATCGGGCACCTTGGCCAGAACCTTGCCGGTCGCCGGATCGGTGACGGCATTGACCGGCGTGCCAAGCCAGGCACCGTCGATATAGGCAGCCTCGCGCAGGAGGGCGGCGTCCTTGAGCTGCATGAAAGCGTTTCTCCCTGTCGAGCATCAGGCCCGGCCATGACGCCCCTTAACTTGTGCGGCGACTGGCCTTTTGATCGGTAATCCACTAGCACGGCTGCACTTCATGCGTCACGCGGCCCTTGCCGCAACTTGATGCGTCACGCGGCCTATGCCGCCAGAGCAGGCAGGAAACCGATGGGCCTTGTCGTCTTCGATCTCGATGGAACGCTGATCGACACCGCGCCGGATCTTGCCTTCGCCATGAACCGGGTGCTCAGCGAGGAAGGGCTGGCCGAAATTGCGCTGGCCGAGGCGCGTGTCTTCGTCGGCCATGGCGCACGGGCGATGATCGAGCGCGGCCTTGTCAAGGCCGGCTCCGCCTTTGACGAGGCGCGGGCGCGCGCGCTGACGCGCCGCTTCATCGAGATCTATACCGCCCACATCGCCGATGAGAGCCGCCCCTTTCCCGGCGCGCTTGCCGCGCTCGACCGGCTGGAAGCGGCGGGCCACCGGCTCGCCATCTGCACCAACAAGCGCGAGGAACTGGCGCGGACGCTGTTCGATGCGCTGGGCCTGACGCAGCGTTTTGCCGCCATCGTCGGCGGCAACACCGTCGGCGTGCCAAAGCCCGATCCGGCACCGCTTCTGGAAACCATCCGGCTGGCCGGCGGCGGCCCGGCGATCATGGTCGGGGATTCGGCCACGGATGTCGGCGCGGCACGCAACGCGAAGATCCCGGTGATCGGCGTGCCTTTCGGTTACACCGACACGCCCATCGCCGAACTGGCCCCGGACCGGATCGTCGACCACTTCGACGCTCTTCCAGACGCGGTGGACGCGCTTTTTCAAGAAACCGCGCCGCTTGCTTGACGGCGGCAAGCCGCGCCCCTTATATCGCCGCCACGTTGCGCCGCTTCGCCGGTGCTGCGGGCGCGTAGCTCAGCGGGAGAGCACACCCTTCACACGGGTGGGGTCGCTGGTTCAATCCCAGCCGCGCCCACCATTTTCTTCCTCACGCTGAACTCGCCTTGCTCGCCAGCTCCGGCAGGGCGGGCGAAAGCCCGGGCCGCAGTCGCGGCCTTGTTCCGGCTCGAGGTTTGCCCTTGCCCCCGTCTCTTCAGTCAACCCAACCTCGTTCCAGTATAGCGTGGACAGAAAATTTCACTGCAGGCCCCTGCAGCTTGATGAAATTGACTCCCCATATCGTTTTCGTTGTGCTCAAATGCTGCCATGCAGCGACTGGAACGCACGCTGGAATTCATGTCCCGTCTTCAGCAGGCAAACTCTGCTGAAGAAATCGGCTCGGAACTTCTTGCGCTTTCTACCAATCACGGGCTGACAAATCTGATCGCGGGCACGCTTCCGCAACCCGGCCTGCGCCCGACAGAGCAAAAGCAGAATATTCTGCTGGTCGACTGGCCCGAGGCCTGGTTTCGCCGCTTTGTGGCTCAAATCTACGCCTATGTTGATCCTGTTCTCAATCAGGTTCGCAAGACTCCCTGGGCTTCCTTTCGGTGGGAGAATGCAAAAGCTCCAAAAGGCCGGGAAGAGCAGGCGCGGCACATGATGGGGGAAGCGGCCGAGCATGGGCTTAAGGAAGGAATCGCGATCCCCGTCTTCACGCTTGACGGAGACCCGGCAACAATCTCCTTCGGCGGGGAGCGTATGGACCTCTCCCCGGCGGAAGCCGGGTTCCTTCATCTTGCCGGCGTGATTGCAATCGGCCGGGCCTTTCAGCTTCAGGATCGTGGGCGGATCGAGCACTCCAAACTGACCCAGCGCGAACTCGACATCGTCAAATGGTGCGCAGAAGGCAAGACCGAACCTGAAATCGCGATCATCCTGGGCATCAGCACCGCTACCGTCGCCAATCACATCGCTTCGGCACGAAGCAAGTTTGGCGGCATCAACAAGACGGGCCTCGTCGCAAATGCCATCCGGGCCGGCCTGATCAAATAATTTTCCAGAACGGCAATAGTGGAATCCCATCAGGACGCGATGGATTTCACTCGTCATCCTTTTCCCATTCTCGATGAATGGGAGAGATCGATGATCAAAGTCATTCCTGGCTACATGGCCAAAAACTACCCGGAACTGTTCGAGCAGGTTTATGCCCTGCGCTACCGCACATTCGTCGAAAAGATGAAATGGGACCTGCCGTCCTATGATGGCAAGGAAACCGACCAGTTCGATACGGACAGCACTGTCCACTTCATCTCGATGCGGGAAGGTAAGGTGGCCGGGTATATTCGCGCCCTGCCGACAATCAAGCCGCATCTGATGTCAACGGTGCTGACCGACCTCCTGATGAAGGAACCGCCAACGGGGCACGGCATCTGGGAGGCCTCACGCTACTGCGTCGATCCGAACTGGCAGGAAGGGCGGCGCGCCTTCGGTGGTGTGGGCGGTGAGTTGATCTGCGGGTTGGTCGAGTGGTCGATGGCCCACGACGTCAAGGACCTTCTGTTCCAGTTCGAAATCAACTGGGTCCTGCGGGCCATGACACTGAATTTCGGCGTGGAAACGCTCGGCATGCCGCAGCAGATCGACAACCAGACTGTCATCGCAGCCAGGTTGACGATCACCGACCGGACCCTGCCGACAATCCGTCATACGCGCGACCATTTCTCTCCTGTGATTTCGGTCGTCAGCGAACCGGCCATTGCGGTCTGAGGGACGCAGATGAACGCCCCCTTCCTCAATGGAAATTATCTTGAGACCGACCTCGATGGCGCGGTCTTCATCGTGACCCTGCCGCCGCCCGATGAGGGCGGCGTCACACGACGCACGCTCAGGCAATTGTCCGGAGTGCTGCGCTCCATCAATGTGGATGACGAGGTGCGCGTCCTGTTGCTGCGCGGAAGCCCCCGAGCGTTCTGCCTCGGACTCAATCTGGATGAATTCCTCGAAGAAGATGGTCTGGAGGAATTGTCGCATACCCTGATGGACTGCTTCCTTGCCTTCAACCGGCTGGATGTGCCCTTCGTGGCCAGTCTTGAAGGCCCTGCTTCGGGCTTCGGCGTGACGCTGCTTTCCCATGCCGACATGGTCATCAGCGCGCCTGACGTGACGCTATCGGCTCCGTTCCATGCCCTCGGCGTCCTTCCTGAAGCGGGATCAACACTGTTGCTGCCCCGCCTCATGGGATACCCCCGCGCGTTTGAATTCCTGTGTCTTGGGGAGCCGATGGATGCGCGGCAAGCCCATGGCTGCGGGCTCGTCAGCCGGATCAACCCATGCCCGGACAAAGAAGCCTTGCACGTTGCCCGGCAGCTTGCCCGCCTCCCCCCAACACTCCTGAAGGCCACCCGTCGCCTGCTTCGCGCAGATCGCAACGGCCTCGACGAGCGGATCACAACCGAAATCCAGGCCAGCCACAAAAGGCTCAAGGATCCCGAAATCCGGAAACGAATCGACCGGTTTTCCCGCTTGCAGATGCGCAACACAATGAAACGCAGCATGGAGGAGCAACATGTCTAGGCCGCTGGAAACCCAAGCAAGAGTTCCTGAACTTCGTGATTACCTGGATTATGCGGTGTCCCTGCAAAATCAACTTACCAAAATGCTGAAAGGAAAAATCGATGAATCCCTGCATCAACGCATGGTCGTTGTTTGCAAGGATCTGACTGAAGAGGCCATGAAATCAAGAAAATAAATATGCGTGGGCCGGAGATTGCGCCTGATCCGCTGAAATGCAAAGCACCACAGGGATAAATCCTGAGAGCCTAGTCTTTTTCAGCTTCGGCAACATCAGCGTGGGCTGCAAGGACACCGTTCAGCCGGTTTCCAAGATCGCGCATCGCCTCGTGATGGCGCATGCGGCAGGCGCCGACGCGGATGGGCGGCGCGGGGCCCTCAAGCACGAGGACGGCCCGCGCTTCGCCCTCCACCTGCCAGTCAGACATTTCCGAAAGTGTTGCCCTGCGGGTCGTCACACCGGCGATCTTCCATTCGCGGTAGAGCAGCGTTTTCTCGTCGCGATCGACGATCAACTGCCAGGCGGACATGCCTCTCAGCCCGAAAGCGAGGGCAAGGCCCGCGAACGCCCCTTGCAACGCGGTCGCCACGCCTGCGGCCCCCTTCACGAGATCGGCGGCAACAAGCGCCAGCAGGAAAGCCCCGAGTGCGGTCAGGAAAGCCGCCCAGCCAAAGCTCTGGTCGGTGACGATCAGCTGGTGCGGCGTTTCGGCAATGCGCAAGGCGGCCTCACGCCCTGGGCAGAAAGGCGTCGTCGACCGGCGGGCGCAAGCCGTTGGCCAGACGGTTGGTCTGGTTGGCCATGCCGACAACGGCCATCAGTTCCATGAATTGCGCCTCGCTCATGCCCTTGGCGCGGGCGGAGGCGGTGTGGCTGTAGGTGCAATAGTCGCAGCCATTCGTCGCCGAGATGGCGACATAGATCAGTTCCTTGGTCAGGGCATCGAGCGCGCCGGGTTTCATGACGTCGCGCACCCCCTCCCAGGTCCGCTTCAACAGCGCCGGGTCATGCGCCAGCACCTTCCAGAAATTGTTGATCCAGTCGGTGCCACGCGTTGCCATGATGTCGTCATAGACGGCCCGGACCTGCGGGCTGGCGCGGTCATATTCGACAAGGGGAACGACGGGCGGCTGGCTCATGGCAAATCTCCGGGCAGAAACGAACAAGGCGCATCGGAACACCGACGCGCCTTGCCGACAAGTGTAATCCGGGATCTGAGCGAGCCCGCGCGGCTTGCGCGGTCAGGCCTCAGTTCATCGTCGGAATGACGAAGCTGGCACCGTCCTTCATGCCGGAGGGCCAGCGCGAGGTCACGGTCTTGGTCTTGGTGTAGAACTTCACCCCGTCCGGACCGTGCTGATTGAGATCGCCGAAGCCGGAGCGCTTCCAGCCACCGAAGGTGTGATAGGCGAGCGGCACCGGGATCGGCACGTTGA
>JAGRKQ010000131.1 GCA_020442235.1 Hyphomicrobiaceae bacterium
GCCACATAGATGTGCGGCTCCTTGCGCTTCCACAGCGTGCCGAGGAAGGTCAGGAGATAGATCACCCAGATGACCGTCAGATAGAGGTCGGCATACCATTCCGGCTCGGCATATTCACGGCCCTGCGTGGCGCCGAGCAGATAGCCCGTGCCGGCAACGACGATGAACAGGTTGTAGCCCAGGATGACGACCCACGGCGCGATCCGGCCCGGCAGGCGGGCGCGGCTGGTGCGCTGAACGACGTAGAAGCTCGTTCCGAGCAGCACGTTGCCGCCGAAGGCGAAGATCACTGCAGAGGTGTGCAGCGGGCGCAGGCGGGAGAAATTCGTCCATGGAAGGTCGAAATTCAGCGCCGGCCAGGCAAGCTGGCTGGCAATGATCACGCCCACGAGGAAGCCGGCAATGCCCCAGAACATTGCCGCTGCCGTCGCGAACTTGACCGGCCCGAGGTTGTAGTTGGGCTTCCCGTCGATCTCCTGCGGGACAGGGCCCGCATCACGGCCGAAGTAGTTCTTCAGCGTCAGGAACAGCCCGAGCGCCGCGCCGATCGTCAGGATGACGGCGTGGAAGCTCATCACAGGATCCGTGGCCTTGCCGGCCAGGATCACGAAGGCAAATGCCGAGAGGAGGAACAGGGCCGCGAAGCCGCCTTCCTCCAAAGTCATGTATTTCGCTTTTGCTTGCGCCATTTCTCGCCCCATATGTATAGGCCCCGCGGCTAGGCGCCCGCCGGGGTCAGGGCGCACCATGTCCCCCCCGGCAAACGACAGCCTTGACTCATATCAACACGGATCGCTGCACCGCATCCGGTCTTCTTCTTGTTTCTGAAGAATCCATAGAAAAGATCGTCGCATCGGGCAATTGCCGGATGCGAAAACGGTTCAAATAGGCTGTTGATCGCTCCCGACAGGCCGCACGCCGCCCAACGGGGCGAATCGGCGCGCGCGCCTTTTCCACGAAAGGGCCATGAACCGGGCGCATGAGAGCGGGCGAAAAGCCGTGACGGCCCCAGGCTGCAACCCTTTGATTCCTGTCAACGCCAGGGGCGACCCGGAAGGATACCGGTAGGACATGGTTCAGAACGCAGATCGATACGCGACCCTGGCGGTTCCCCGCTACACGTCATATCCGACCGCGCCGCATTTCACCGGCGCGATCGGCCCGGACACGGCGCGCCGCTGGCTTTCGGAGATCGCTCCGGGCACGCCGCTGTCGCTTTATCTGCACATCCCCTTCTGCCGCTCGATGTGCGCCTATTGCGGCTGCCACACCAAGGTGACGCGCAGCGACGAACCGATTGTCGACTATGCCCGCCATCTGGCGCTGGAAATCGCGCTGGTTTCGGGGCTGATGGCGGAAGGCCAGACGGTCAGCGCCATCCATTGGGGCGGCGGCACCCCTTCCCTGGTTCCGCCGGAATCCCTGCGCATGCTGCGCCGCCGGCTCGACATGTCCTTTGCCATGGCGCCCGACATGGAACACGCCATGGAGCTTGATCCGCGCACCGTCGAGGACGGGCTTGCGGATGTGCTTGCCGAGATCGGCATCAACCGGGCGAGCCTCGGCGTGCAGGACATCGACCCGACGGTTCAGGAGGCCATCGGCCGGCCGCAGCCGCTCGAGGTCGTGGCGGAAGCTGCCGGTGCGCTGCGCCGGGCCGGCATCACCGCGATCAACATGGACCTCATGTACGGGCTGCCGCTTCAGGGCATTGCCGAGGTGGTGCGTTCGGTGGAGGCGGTTGCCGACCTTGGCGCAACGCGTGTGGCGCTGTTCGGTTATGCGCATGTTCCCTGGTTCAAGAAACATCAGCGCCTCATCGACGAGGCGGCCCTGCCGGGCACCCAGGAGCGTCAGGAACAGGTCGATGCGGCGGGCGAGCGTCTGCGCGCGCTCGGTTACGAGCCGATCGGCTTCGATCATTTCGCCCTGCCCGACGATCCGATGGCCGTCGCCGCGCGCGAAGGCACGCTGAAGCGCAACTTCCAAGGCTACACCACCGACGACGCCCCGGCGCTGATCGGGCTCGGCGCATCGAGCATCGGCAAGCTGCCGCAGGGCTATCTCCAGAACGCCCCGGAACCGCGGGCCTGGAAGCGCTCGATCATTTCCGGCGAGCCGGCGACCCTGCGCGGCCATGCCTTTATCGGCGACGACCGGGCGCGGGCGGATGCGATCGAAGCGCTGCTCACCGGCTTTGCCGCCGATCTTGGGGCGGTTGCCCGCGCGCACGGCCTCGCGCCGACGCATTTCGACGCCGATCTTCAGGGCCTTGACGATCTTGTTGCCGACGGGCTCGCCGAACGGGATGGCCGCAGGGTCACCATTCCGCTTGAGGCCCGCCCCTTTGCACGCATCGTCGCGGCGCGGTTCGACAGCTATCTGAAGGCCAGCGAGGCGCGTCACTCCGTGGCGGTGTGACGGTCACGAGAAGAGGCGACCGAAAACCAAAAGGCCGGGCACATTGCCCGGCCTTTTGGTTTTTGATGTTCCTGACTGGAACGGTCAGTGGGTGCCCGAGCAGCGGCACAGGCTGCACACATCGCGGATCATCACCCGGTCGTGCTTTTCCAGGCTGATCAGCCCGCGCCGGCGCATGTCGGAAAAGACACGGCTGACCGTCTCGATGGTGAGACCGAGATAATCGGCGATCTCCTGGCGCGTCATCGGCAATTCCACGGTGCGCGTATCCTCTTCACCTGCCGTCGGTCCGACGCAGCCGAGAACCCCGCGCTGGGGAACGAAGCGAATGAGGAAGCTCGCCACGCGCTCAAAGGCCGACTTGCGGCCGAGCAGGACGGCATGATCGTGCATGGCGTGCAGCTTGGCCAGAACGCAGCGCGTCAGATGTTCCTGAAGCGCGGGGGCCGTTTCGATGTCGCGCCGTTCGATGGCGTGCACGATGCAGGGCGTCAGGGATTCGGCGGTGCAGTCATAAACGCCGACGACGTCGAAGCCGAACATGTCGCCGGGGCCAAGCACCTCGACCACCTGGCGGCGCCCGTCGGGGAGCAGCTTGTAAAGCATCGCCGAGCCTTCGGCGACTTCAAACACACGCTCGGCCGGATCGCCCTCGAAGAACAGCGCTTCATGCGCTTCAAGGCTCAGGCGGCGGGCCTTGGACGATCGCAGATAATCCGCCCAGGCGCTTTCCGTGCGCGTGGCCAGGGGCGCTGCCGATACATCGAAACGGGCCTGCGTGTAAGCCATCGAGCGTCCTCCGAGCGCCTGCGATCCTTGTTAATTTAGCGTCTTCTAATCGAGAGGCTGGCTCCCGCCTAAGCGCTAAATGTCGCAGCGTAGTTTCTCTTAGGCCGTTGGGACGACCCGCGCCAGCGCATTCAGGCGAGGCCGGCGCACTTTGGCGGTGCACCGTCACAAACACCATTCGCGCTCGACCTTACGTATTTCAGCGGAAGCTAATGGCTTTCCCCTACAGGGATCGATCGCGGGGTCAAAGAACGGCGGAAAGGCTGCCGACGGTCAGGGGTTTGCGCAGGACGGGAACGGCGGAAAAATCGCGCATGGCGTCCAGAATCGCGGACTGGGACTGACCGGAAATCACCACCACGCGCGGAGGTGCGGCCAGAGCGTTCAACCAGCGCAAAAGCTGATTGCCCGGAAGGCCCGGAAGACCGAGATCGATGAGCACGACGTCGTCTTCGCCCGGCAAAACATCCGTAAGAAAGCTTTCCGCATCCGGGTATCCCGAAACCTGATGCCCGAACTGCGACAGGAGGATGACAAGGGCATCGCGCACCGCCTCATCGTCCTCGATAACAAACACCGCCACTCGCCCAACTCCGATCAAAGCCGGGCGGATTATACTGCACCGCATTCATCCCTCATAAGTCCGTCAGAGGACTTAGAGTGAAACGGGTTTACGCATGGCCGGACAGCACGATGCGCACGAGGTCGGCGGCATTCTTGGCGCCCAGCTTTTCCATGATGCGCGCACGGTGCACCTCGATGGTGCGCGGTGAAATGCCAAGCGTGCGCCCGGCCTCCTTGTTGGAAGCGCCGGACGTGATCTGCTCCAGGACCTCGCGCTCGCGCGGCGTGAGCACCGACAGGATTTCTTCGGCGGCCTCCTCGCCATCAGTCCGATTGCGCCGGTCGAAATCCTCGATCCCCTGACGCACCCGCGCAACGGCCGTGTCCATGTCGAAGGGTTTTTCGATGAAATCGAAGGCACCGGTCTTCATCGCCGTGACGGCCATGGGGATGTCACCCTGGCCGGAAATCATGAAGATCGGTGCGGGATAGCTGTCCGCATCGATGGTCTTGAGCACTTCAAGGCCGGACTGACCGGGCATGTGCACATCCAGAAGGACCGGCGCCGGGCCGAATTCGCCGATCAGCTGGCGCAGACCCTCTCCGTTCTCGGCGACCGAGACGGCATAGCCTTCCAGCTCGAAGACCGTCGAAAGCGCATCGCGCACGGCCGGGTCGTCATCGACCACGAAAATCTGCGTGCTGCCGTTCATACCCGTCATTGTGGTATCCTCCTAATCTGCCCGGCGCGGTGCATCGGCCTTGGCCGGCAAGGTCAGAATGAACGTGGCGCCCCGTCCATTGCCTCCCGGATCGACCGTCAGATCGCCGCCGTGGTTTTGTGCGATGGTCCTGGAGATCGCCAGGCCGAGACCCATGCCGGTACGCTTTCCGGTCGAAAACGCCTTGAACAGCGTCGGCATCACTTCACTGGGAATTCCGGGTCCGGAATCCTCGACTGACACGGTTACGCTGGACCCGGTAAAGGCCGTGGAGACGGCCAGCCAAGGCTCGCGCGCGCCGCGCGAAGCCTCAACGGCATTGCGCAAAACGTTGACCAGGATCTGCTGGATCTGGACCGGATCGGCCTCGACATCCGGCAGGCTTTCCTCGTAACGCCGCCGGACCCGGACCGTATTGGCATTGGCGCCCAGCAAGGTCAGATCGACGGAATCGTCGATCAGATTGACGATGTCGATCCAGCGCCGCTCCGGCTCGCGCCGCTCAACGAAGTTGCGCATGCGCTGGATGATGGAACTGGCGCGATCGGCTTCGCGCAGCCCCTTTTGCAAAAGATTGGCGATTGCCGGATCGTGAGGACTGTCGCCGTTGAGCTTCTTCAGCGAGCGCTCGGCCGCCTGAAGATAGAGCATCACCGCCGTCAGCGGCTGGTTCAGCTCATGGGCAATCGCCGCGCCCATCTCGTCCATCGCCGAAACGCGGGCAAGGTGCACAAGCTGGGCCTGCAACTGGCTGACGCGGCGCTCGACCGCCTTGCGCGGCCTCAGATCGCGCAGAATGCCGACGAATTGCCGGCCTGGAGTCGTCGCGGCTTCCCCGACGGACAATTCAATCGGGATGACGGTGCCATCCTTGTGGCGCGCGGAGACCTCACGGCCGATGCCGATGATCTTCTTTTCGCCGGTGCGCATGTAGTTGCGCACGTAATCGTCGTGCTGGCTCGCATAGCCTTCCGGCATCAGAACCTTGACGTTCCGGCCGATGACTTCCGTCGCATAATAGCCGAAGAGGCGCTCGCAGGCCGCGTTGAAGACCAGCACATTCATCTTGTCGTCAATGACGATGATGCCATCGACCGCAGTCGCCAAGATGCTGCCGAGCCTGGCCTCGCTGACGGTTTGGTCGTTCATGGCTTCCCTGACGGGCACTCCCCTTTCGGGTACGCACTTCCCGCAGGAAGAGACGTGGCGAAAACGTTTTCGACCGTCTCACATTTCATCGGCCTTGGGAAGACTACGGAGTGCCGGTCCGCTCACAGAGATGCACTTATCCAGTGCGTCAGACGTTCTGCGGCATCCGAAATCTGCGCCGGATCGCGGGCGAAGCACAGCCTCAGAAAAGCTTCGCCGCCTGCGCCGAAGGCAAGGCCCGGCGCGAGCCCGATCGCAGCCTCGTCAATGAGACGCAGGGCCGTCGCGCGGCTGTCCTTCTCGCCTTCCAGCGCGAAAAAGGCATAAAAACCGCCATGCGGAGAGGCGCCGCGCACGCGCCCGGTCTTCTCGAGCGCATCGGCAATGATGCCTCTGGCGCGGGTCGTGCGTTCGATCTGGTGGTCGAGAAACCCCTCTCCGCTCTCCAGCGCGGCAATGGCGGCGCGCTGCATGAAAACCGCAACACCCGAAGTCGAATATTGCACCAGATTTTCCATTGTCTGGCCAAGGGCTGCCGGGGCCTCGATCCAGCCGATGCGCCAGCCCGTCATCGCCCAGTTCTTGGAAAAGGTGTTGACGAAGAGGATGCGATCATCCGGCTCGGCAATATCATGGAAGGATGGCGCGCGCCGACGGCCCTTCGGGCTCGGGACGGAAGGGGCCTCGTCATAGACGAAGAGGCCATAGACCTCGTCGGCGATGATCCAGGCGCCGGTGCGGCGGGCAAGATCCAGCAAAAATTCCTGATCCTCGCGCGTTGCCACCCAGCCGGTCGGGTTCGACGGCGAGTTGACGAAGATCGCCGCGGTTCCGGGACGGGCAGCGGCATCGGCCAGCGCCTCGCGGTCGAGCATCCATCCGCTCGCGGCAAAGCGCATCGGCACGGCCTCGACGACCGCGCCCCTGAGGCCCGCGGCGGCAGCGAGGTTCGGCCAGGCGGGCGTTGGCACCAGGATCCGCCCGCCGGGGTCGCTGACCGCTTCGACGGCGATCTGGATCGCCTGCATGCCCGAGCCGGTGACGGTGAAGCGCTCCATGTCGGGGGCGGTGCCGTAAAGGCCCGCATGCCAGTCGGCAAGCGCCTGACGCAGTTCGGGGATGCCCCGCTGCCAGGTGTAGAAGGTTTCCCCCGCCGCCATGGACCGCGTTGCCGCGTCGATGATGAAACGCGGCGTCGGCAGATCGCCTTCGCCGGCCCAGAGCCCGAGGACGCCGCCGCGGGCGCGGCCGCGGTTCATCACTTCCACGATGCCGCTTTCGGGCGCCTTGCGGGCAAGATCGGCAAGAGATGTGAAAGGGGCCGTGTTCATCGGCTGCGCTCCCGGACTGGTGCAAGCGAAGAGGGCGGCCCTTAGGGACCGCCCCTCACATTCATAGCTGTTTCCTCGGGCTACTTCTTTGCCAGAAGATCGCGGATCTCGGTGAGCAGAACCTCTTCCTTGCTCGGTTCGGCCGGCGCGGCCGGCGCCTCTTCCTCCTTGCGCTTCATGGCGTTGAACGCGCGCACGATCATGAAGACGGCAAAGGCAACGATCACGAACTTGATGATCGCATTGATGAAAAGGCCGATGTTCAGGGTTACGGCGCCGGCTTCCTTGGCAAGCTCGATCGTGTTGTAGGGACCGGCCGGGTCGCCATCCTTGAGCACGAGGAAGAGCTGGGAGAAATCCACGCTGCCGAGGATGAGGCCGATCGGCGGCATGATCACATCATCGACCAGCGACGAGACGATGGCGCCGAACGCCGCACCGATGATGATGCCGACCGCCAGGTCGAGCACATTGCCCTTCAGGGCGAATTCCTTGAATTCCTTCAACATTCGTCGATCTCCCAAGCTGCATGCGGCGCATGCTGTCCACCTTGGTCGTAATACAAAACCCGTAACGCCTTCAAGACGAAACGATCAGGACCTGCTCGAGGGAGCGCCTGTTGGCGAGACGCGCCAGTCCCTTTTTCAGGCTGGCGGCAGCCTCCTCGCCGAATCGCTTCGTCAGCACGGCATTGGTGACAGGGACACCGGCCTCGATGTCTTCCAGCTGCTGGTCGAGAATGAGATCGAGGCAGAGCGCGTGCAGATCGGCGAGCGCGCCGAGATTGAAGCCATCACCCATTTCCAGTGCCCGCATGGAGTCCAGCCGTTCGCGCGTGCCGCGGCGGATGGTGCGGCGGCTGACGGCGGCCGCGCGGCTGAGCGCAACGATCGGCATGACGACATGCGTCTTCAGATCGAGACGCCCGTTCACCGCCTTGAACCCGCCAAAGAGAGTGAGGACCGCCTCCGGCTCGCCGGCCACCTTCGCCAGACAGGACGCGAAGGCCGGGACGTTGGAGGCCCGGCGATAGGCCTCCTCGGCCAGTTCGCGGGCCAGCTGCCCGTCGCCATGGACGCTGCGCAGGTCGAAAAAAAGCTCAAGCGCATCGAGCGTCCCGGGATCGCTGCACCGGCTCCAGGCATCGATGCGATGCAGCCAGGTCTTCATGCTGCCGCGCCAGCGGGCGTGTTCGGCCGTGACCGCCCCGCGCCAGTTGGGAAGGCCGACAGCGGTCAGCATCGTGGACATGCGCCGCCCGAGTTCGGCGAACCAGCGGTCCTCGCCGCCGCCTTCCTCGCCGTGCTCGAAGACAATGGCATTGTCCTGATCGGCGGAAAGAAGGCTTTCCCCCCGCCCCGCCGAACCGAGAACCAGAACCGCATAGCGGCAGGGGGCTTCGCCCAGTCCATCCTCGGCCAGGCTGCGCTCGGCAAGAACGGCGGCCTGGCGGGTCAGCGCCCCGATCTCGCGGGCGATGATCCCGGCGACATTGGCCCCGTCGAGCCCTTCCGACTTCAGCCCGCGCGCCACCTGCGGCAGGCGGGACCAGGCCCGCGCCAGCGCCCGTTCGTTGCCGGCCTCGTCGATCTCGTCGCCGAGACTGATCGCCTCGCCGGCCCTGAGACGCAGAAGATCGCGGGCGGACAGCGCGCCGGTCACCCGCCGGTCCTCGCTGATCGCCGCCAGATGACGGACCTTGCGCCGGCTCATGCGGCCGATGGCACGATAGACGAAGGCATCCTCGGGAATGACGATCAGCGGGCGCGAGCACAGCGCGTCGACCTTGTCGCCGAGCGCATCGGCCCCGCGCGCGGCAATCGCGCGCATGCAGTCGCGTTCGGTCAGGACCCCCGTTCCATCGGCCGGCAGCGAGCCGAGCGACGTGCCTTCGGCAGCCACAAAGAGAGAGGAGATGCGGCGCTCGCTCATCAGCCGGATGGCTTCGCCCAGTGTCATGGCACCATCGACAGCGAGCGGTGGCGCACTCATCAGTTCGCGCACGCGGTGGCGATAGGCGTAAGGGTCGATCCGCCCGAGGGTCCGGTCCGCGGTCTCCTCGCCCGGCCGGGAAACCGGCTGGATCCAGCCGGCGCGCTTGTGTTCCTCCATCACATGCGTCAGCTGCCGGCATGCGGCTTCGGCTTCGGCAACCGTGCGAATGCCGGCGGCGGCAAGATGCGGGACCAGCTTCAGGAACAGCGCTGCCGTCACCCGCGCATCGCCGAGCGCGGTGTGGCGGTCGGAAACATCGACGCTCAGCCAGCGCGCAACCATCTCGATGGAAAAGCCGGGAAGTTCGGGATTGGCGATCTGCGCCAGAAGGCGCGTGTCGAGGCTGCGCGGCTTGTCGAAGGCAAGACCGTTGCGCTCGCATTCACGCCGCAGCACGGCGAGATCGAAACCGATGGAATGACCGACGATCAGCGCGCCGCCCTGGAAATCGAGAAGCTTCGGCCAGATCTCCGGAAATTTCGGCGCGTCCTGCACATCGGCGTCGCCGACGCCATGCACCTTGGTGGTCGCCGGCGGGATCGGCACCATCGGGTTGACCAGCGTGTCGAATTCCTCGTCGGCAAGATGACCGTGGTCGAGGCGCACGCCCCCGACCTGGACGATCCGCGCCGTGCGGGTGTCGAGCCCGGTTGTCTCGGTGTCGATGACGATGGCATCGACCGCGACCAGAGGCATGGCGCTGAGCGCTCGCACCATCAAACCACCTCCACCGTTGCCGTTTTCGCAAGTGAGCCCGGCGCCGCGACACGCTGTCAAGCTTTGCCGGCCATCCATAAAGCCGCATCAAGGGACGGCATGGACAAGACGGCGCCGGATGTGATCGTTACAGTCCGTCACGCCCGGCGCGCATTCCTGCACGCCATTCTTCGGAAGGTTCCATGTCCGGCTGGTCCGTCGTCGTCATCGCCATTGCCTATATCGCGACGCTGTTCGTGGTCGCGAGCTATGCCGACGACAAGGGCTACACCGGCCGGCAGCAATCCGGACGGCCGCTGATCTATGCCATGTCGCTGGCGATCTTCTGCACATCCTGGACCTTTTACGGCTCGGTCGGGCTGGCGGCAGCACGCGGATATGAATTCCTTGCCGTCTATATCGGGCCGATCATCGCCATCTTCTTCGGCAAGCGGCTGATCTCGCGCATCATCCACCTGTCCAAGGACGAGCGCATCACCTCCATCGCCGACTTCCTCGGCGCGCGCTACGGCAAGAGCCAGGTGGTCGCGGCCATCGCCACGCTCATCCTCGTGGTCGGTTCCATTCCCTATATCGCCCTGCAACTGAAGGCCGTGTCGCGCTCCTTCCTGGTCTTTGTCGGGCCGATCCAGGTGCCCTATTCGGTGCCGCTTTTTGCCGATTCGGCGCTCATCGTCGCCTTCGCCATGGCGCTGTTCGCCATCCTCTTCGGCACGCGGCAGGTCGACACCAGCGAGCACCAGAAGGGCATCATTTCGGCGGTGGCGCTGGAATCGATCATCAAACTCGTCGCCTTCCTGATGGTCGGCAGCTTCGTGGTGTTCTTCTTCTTCGAGGGACCGCGGGAGATGATCGCCATCGGCGAGGCCAGCGGCGCGATCGAGCCCTTCCAGCACGGGCCGGACGGCGTGCGCTTTCTCACCATCATGCTGATCTCGACCTTCGCGATCTTTCTCCTGCCGCGCCAGTTCCACGTCATGGTGGTGGAGAACCATTCGGAACTGGAACTGAGCCGCGCCCGCTACATCTTTCCGCTCTATCTCGTCGCCATCAACCTCTTCGTCATTCCCATCGCCATCGCCGGCGACATCCTGCTCGACAACCCGGTGGATGCCGATCTCTACGTGTTGCAGATCCCGCGCGTCATCGGTTCGGACCTGATGGCGATCATCGGCTTCATCGGCGGGCTTTCAGCGGCAACGGCGATGGTCATCGTCGCCTGCGTCGCCCTGTCGATCATGGTCTCCAACGACCTCGTGGTGCCGCTGCTCCTGCGCCGCCCGCAGAATCCGGATGCCGGGCCTGCCGACATCGGACGACGCATCATCCTGGTGCGCCGCATGGTGATCGTCATCATCATGCTGGCCGGCTATTTCTATTACCGCACAGCCGGGGCAACGCCGGCGCTGGCCTCGATGGGGCTCTTGTCCTTCGCCGCCGTTGCTCAGCTTGCGCCAGCCTTCTTCGGCGGGCTGATCTGGAAGCAGGCGACGGCACGCGGCGCGGTTGCGGGCCTTCTTTCCGGCATCGCCGTCTGGTTCTACACGCTTTTGATGCCGAACTTCCTGCCCGGCGACCCGGCATTTCATCCGCTGATGACGGAGGGGCCCTTCGGCCTGTCGATCCTCAGGCCGCAGCAGCTCTTCTTTCTGTCGCTGGACCCGCTGACGCACGGCGTGCTTTGGAGCCTCGTCGTCAATGTGACCGTCTATGTCCTGGTCTCGCTGACGCGTGCGCCGGAAGCGATCGAGCGGCTCCAGGCCAATGTCTTCGTGCCGGCCGAGTTGAAGCCCGCGCCGGCGCTGCGGCTGTGGCGGACCTCGGTGCGCATCGGCGATCTCAAGGCCACCGTGGCGCGCTATCTCGGGCAGGAACGCACCGAGCGCTCCTTCCAGTCCTATGCCGCACAGCGCGCCATCGACCTTTCCGAACGGCGCGAAGCCGATGTGCAGCTTTTGCGCTTCGCAGAACAGCTTCTGGCCAGCGCCATCGGCGCGGCGTCGTCGCGGCTGGTGCTGTCGCTGCTTTTGAAACGCCACGAGGCCTCCAGCAAGGCGGCGGTGCGGCTGCTCGACGACGCGACCGCCGCCATCCAGTTCAACCGCGACCTGTTGCAGACCGCGCTCGACGAAATGCGTCAGGGCATCAGCGTCTTCGACAAGGATCACCGGCTGATCTGCTGGAACCGCCAGTTCCGCGAACTGCTCGACCTGCCGATGGAACTGGGGCAGGTCGGCACCTCGATTCACACCATCGTGCGCTACAATGCCGAGCGTGGCGCCTTCGGAGAGGGCAGCCCCTCGCGGCTCGTCGCCGAGCGCATCGAAAAGCTGCTCGTCACCCACGCCACCTTCGAGGACAAGATGGCGACCAGCGGCATCACGCTGGAGGTGCGCACCAGCCCCATGCCGGGCGGCGGTCTCGTCACCACCTATACCGACGTCACCGAGCGGCGCGCCCATCAGGAGGCGCTGGCCAAAGCCAATGAAAGCCTTGAACGGCGCGTTGCCGAGCGCACCGAGGAACTCCTGCGCCTCAATCAGGAACTGGCGCGGGCCAAGGCCAAGGCGGACGAGGCCAATCTGGGCAAGACGCGCTTTCTTGCCGGTGCCGGCCACGACATCGCCCAGCCGCTGAACGCAGCCCGGCTCTACATCTCCACCCTGATGGAAGCCGTCGAAGAGCCCGAGCACCAGCGCCTTGCCGGCAATGTCGAGACCGCTCTCACCTCGGTGGAGGAGATCATCGGCGCCCTGCTCGACATTTCGCGGCTCGATGCGGGTGCCATGAAGCCGGAGGTGCAGCCCGTCCGGCTCGACGACATTCTGCAACCGCTGGCAACGGAATTTGCCGCGCTCGCGGCCGAAAAGGGCCTGGAGCTCAAGGTCATGCAGACGGGCCTGACCGTGCGCACCGACCGCCGCCTGTTCCGCAGGCTGGTGCAGAACCTGATTTCCAACGCCATCAAATACACCCCGAAGGGCTGCGTCCTCGTCGGTGCACGCCGGCGCGACGGCACGGTGCGTGTCGACGTCTTCGACACCGGCGTCGGCATCCCCTCACGCGACCAGAGGCTGATCTTCCGCGAATTCCAGAGGCTTGAGGAAGGCGCCAAGGTGGCGCGCGGGCTCGGGCTCGGGCTTTCCATCGTCGAGCGCATCGCCCGCGTGCTCAGCCACCCGATCGTGCTGCAATCGACGCCCGGCAAGGGCTCGCGCTTTTCGGTGTCGCTGCCGCGTGCCGCCGACCTTCCGGCTGAGCCCGCCGCCCCGCCGCGTCCCGTGGCGCGGCCGCAAGAGCTTGCCGGCCTCATCGTCGGCTGCATCGACAACGAGCCGGACATTCTCGACGGCATGGTGATGCTCCTGTCGCGCTGGGGCTGCGAAGTGCAGACAGGGGCCAGCGAAGCCGAGCTGGAACGCAAGTTCGTCCAGTCCGGCCTGACGCCCGACATCGTCATCGTCGACTATCATCTCGACGAGAACACGACCGGCATCGAGGCGGCCCGCAAGCTGCGCTGGCGCTTCGGCAAAGACCTGCCGGCCGTGCTCCTGACCGCCGACCGTTCGGCGGAGCTGCGCGAAGAGGCCGAGAAGAAGGATATCGCCCTTCTCAACAAGCCCCTGCGGCCGGCCGCCCTCAGGGCGCTGATCGCGCGGGTGGCACGGGGCACAAAAACGGCGGCCGAATAGGCCGCCGTCCCGTGTCTTTTCAGACGTTTGCGGTTCCCGTCAAACGTCTTCGGAAATCGTCTGCCACTGGCCCGCCTCGATCTTGGAGGCGGCAATCACGGCCTGGGTGCGGCTTTCCACGTTCAGCTTCTGCAGGATCGCCGAGACATGCGCCTTGACGGTCGCCTCGGAGACGCCGAGTTCATAGGCGATCTGCTTGTTGAGAAGCCCCTCGGACAGCATCATCAGGACGCGCACCTGCTGCGGGGTCAGCGTCGCGAGACGGCCGACAAGGGCGCTGATTTCCTCGTCGTCCGGCGAGGTCAGATCGACATCGGCGGGCGTCCACACATCGCCTTCCAGAATGGCGGTGACGGCATCGGTGATGGCCGCAACGCCGAGGGATTTCGGAATGTAACCGGCGGCACCGAACTCCAGGCAGCGGCGGATCGCCGAAACATCTTCCGTCGCCGAGACGACGCAGATCGGCGTGCCGGGATATTGCGAACGCAGGAACATCAGGCCCGAAAAGCCCCGCACGCCCGGCATATTCAGATCAAGAAGAACGAGATCGACATCGTTCGAGCCGGACAGGATCGTGGAGACATCGTCTACGGAACCGGCCATCTGGATGGCCGCACCGGGATGCTGGGCGCCGATCACCTGCGCCAGTGCATCGCGAAAGATAGGGTGATCGTCAGCGATCACGAACTGGTGGTTTTCCCCCATTTACCGTCCTCTTTCTTGGGCCCGGCGCAAGGCGTCGGCGGCGCTGCGGCGCCCTGGCTCCCCCCGAAACCGGTGCTTTTAGCAAGGCCATCATGACGGCCCATTGCGCAGTGCGCAATAAGCGGTCGCACAAAGCATGAGGGGGAGGTCCGTTTCAACCCGCCAAAGGCAGCATAAGAAGCCTGAAAGCCGTTTTGCCGACTTAAAATTCCAAGGCCGGCACAGCAAAGTGTGCATTGCGCCAAGCCTCGAACATGGCCTACGCAACAGGAAGAGCGGCTTGCCGGACCATGCAAATAAGGGCCTTGCCGGCACCAAAGGAGGCATTGATGGACAGGACGGTTTTCACCGCCAAGCCGGCCGCGGAGACGGAAGCGCTCAACGCGGAGATCATCGCCAAGCTCTCTGCCCTGCCTGACCAGTGGGCCTTTGCGCCGCATGTCGTGCGCCAGCGACGCGCCGAGGGGCTTGGCCCCTTCCCGCTTGCCCCCAAGGCTCCGCACGCCTTTGAAGTGACGGCGGAGGGGGCAACCGGCACGGTCCCCTTGCGCGTCATTGCCCCGCAGACGCGCCCGGCACGCGGCATCTACCTGCATTTTCACGGTGGCGGCTGGACGCTCGGAAGCCGGGACTTTCAGGATCCGATGCTGGAATCCATCGCCGAGAAGACCGGCCTTGCGGCGATCAGCGTCGGCTACCGCCTGGCGCCGGAACATCCCTACCCGGCCGCACTTCACGACATCCGCACCGCGCTCGACGGCTATGTCCTCACCGCCGGGCGCGACCGCTTCGGCGACATGCTGGCGGTTGGCGGGGAATCGGCGGGAGCACATCTTTCCGTGCTGGCGATGCTCGACTGCCGCGA
>JAGRKQ010000132.1:0-4067 GCA_020442235.1 Hyphomicrobiaceae bacterium
TCGCCCTGGGCATCGCCGCCGGAAGCGGCGCCGGACGCCAGGTCGACCGTAACCGCAGCTGCCGAACTGACATAGCTTGCCGTATCGGTGCCCGCGCCGCCCGAAAGGGTGTCCGCGCCCGCACCGCCGATCAGCGTGTCGTTGCCGCCCGCACCGGACAGCACGTTCGCTCCGGCATCGCCGGTCAGCGTGTCGGACTGGTTGGAACCGGTAAGGTTTTCAATGCCGGTCAGGATGTCGCCATCGGCATCGCCGCCGACGCCGGTGCCCGTCTCAAGGCTGGCGATCACGCCGACGGTGGAGCTGATATAGCTCGCGGTATCGGTGCCCGCGCCGCCGGTGATGGTGTCGCCGCCGGAACCGCCTTCGATGGTGTCGTCACCCACACCGCCGTCGAGATCGTCCGCACCGGCACCGCCGGACAGCGTGTCGTTGCCCGCACCGCCGATGAAGATGTTGGTGTCGGAAGAGCCGATCAGCGTGTCGTTGAAGTCCGTGCCGCGGATGGATTCCACGCCCGACAGCGTATCGCCGGCCGCGTCGCCGCCGGATGCCGTGCCGGCTTCCAGATTGATGGTGATCGCCGCCGCCGAGGTGGTGTAGTCGGCCGTATCCGCGCCATCGCCGCCGATCAGCGCATCGCCGCCCGCGCCGCCGACCAGCGTATCGTCGCCGCCGCCGCCTTCCAGCGTATCGTTGCCGGCATTGCCGTAAAGCGTGTCGTCGCCGCCATCGCCGGCAAGCCGGTTGTCCTGGCCATCGCCGGTCAGCGTGTCCTGATGGATCGAGCCGATGACGTTCTCGATGGAACCGAGCGTGTCGCCGGTCGCATCACCGCCCGTGGCGGTTCCGGCCTGGAGGTTGATCGTCACCGCCGCACCGGAGGTGCGATAGTCAGCCGTATCGACGCCCGCGCCGCCCGAAAGTGAATCCGCGCCGGCACCGCCGGCCAGAATGTCGTCCTGATCGCCGCCGATCAGCGTGTCGTCGCCGGCCGCGCCCGTCAGCGTATCCGCGCCCGCGCCGCCTTCCAGCCGGTTGGCCCCGCTGTCGCCGACCAGAGTATCGGCTTGCGCCGAGCCGGTGACGTTCTCAAAGCCGCTCAGCGTGTCGCCGAGCGCATCGCCGCCCGTGCCGGTTCCGGCAACGAGATCAATGGAAACGCCCTGGGTGGAGGCCGAATAATCCGCCGTGTCGATGCCCGCGCCCGCGATCAGCGTATCGGCGCCCGCACCGCCGGCAATGGTGTCGTCGCCATCGCCGCCTTCGATGCGGTTGGCGCCGGAATTGCCGGTCAGCGTGTCATTGAAGGCCGAGCCGGTGATGTTCTCAAAGCCGGAGATCGTGTCCCCGGTCGCATGGCCGCCGGAGGCGGAATTGCTGGACAGGTCGACGCTGACGCCGGCATCGGAAGTGGCATAGACCAGCGTGTCGGTGCCGCCGTCGCCGAGCAGCGTATCGGCTCCGGCACCGCCTTCGATGCGGTCATTGCCGAGCCCGCCTTCGAGACGGTCCGCGCCGGCTGCGCCGGAAATGATGTCGTCGCCGCCATTGCCGAGAATGATGTTGTCGCTGGCATCGCCGAGCAGCGTATCGGCCTGCTGGGAGCCGCGGATGCGCTCGATGCCGGAGATCGTGTCGCCTTCCGCATCGCCGCCGGAAGCGGTGTTGGTCGCAAGGTCGATGGAAATGCCGCTGGTCGAGGTCGTGTAATCGGCCGTATCGAAGCCGGCACCGCCGATCAGCTGGTCCGCGCCCGCGCCGCCGAAGAGAAGATCGTCGCCTGCGCCGCCATCAAGACGGTTGGCGTTGGCCGCGCCGCGCAGCGTGTCGTCGCCGACCGAACCGGTGACGTTTTCGATGCCCGAATAGGTGTCGCCGGCCGCATCGCCGCCCGAGCCGAGGCCGGTGGCAAGATCGACATCGACCGGTGCGGCCGAAGCCGTGTAATCGGCCGTATCGACGCCCGCGCCGCCGATCAACTGGTCCGCGCCGCCAAGGCCGGTGAGCGTGTCGTCGCCGGCACCGCCGGAAAGGACGTTTGCCGCCGCATCGCCGGTGAGCTGGTCGTTATAGGCCGAGCCGGTGAGGTTTTCGATCGAGGTCAGGACGTCGCCGGTGGCATCGCCGCCGGACGCCGTGCCGGCATCCAGATCGATCGAGACAGCCGCTGTGGATTCGTTGTAGTCGGCGGTATCGGAGCCCGAGCCGCCGGAAATCTGGTCGGCGCCCGCGCCGCCGAGAATGATGTCGTTCCCCGCGCCGCCATCCAGCTGGTCATTGCCGGCCCGGCCTTCAATGCGGTCGTTTCCGGCACCGCCATCGAGGACGTCATCGCCCGCGGAACCGCGCAGCACGTCGGCATTGGCCGAGCCCAGAATGCGCTCGATGTTCTGAAGATTGTCGCCCTGCGCATCGCCGCCGATGCCGAGGCCGGTGGTGAGATCGATGGTGATCGCATCCGCCGAACCGGAATAGTCGGCGGTGTCGAAGCCCGCGCCGCCATCGACGACGTCTTCGCCCGCGCCGCCTTCCAGAAGGTCGTCGCCATCGCCGCCGATGAGGGAATCCTGGCCCGCCGCACCGCGCAGCGTGTCGTTGCCGGCATCGCCGCGCAGCGTGTTGGCCGCGCCGTCGCCGATGATGGTGTCGGCAAAGCCCGACCCGGTGACGTTTTCCACCGCCGAGAAGCTGTCGCCCTGCGCATCGCCGCCCGTGCCGGTGCCGGCGGCAAGGTCGATGGTGACGCCGGCCTGCGAGCCGGAATATTCGGCCGTATCGATGCCGTCGCCGCCGCTCAGCTGGTCGCCGCCGAGGCCGCCTTCCAGCGTATCGTTGCCCGCACCGCCCGACAGGATGTCCGCGCCGGCCCCGCCGCGCAGGATGTCCGCGCCGCCATTGCCGTCAAGCTGATTGTCGAGTGCGTCGCCGATCAGCGTATCGTTGTAGTCCGAGCCGGCAATGCGCTCGATCGAGGTCAGGACGTCGCCCTGTGCGTCGCCGCCCGAAGACGTTCCGGCGGCAAGGTTGATCGAAACGCCGCTTGCCGAGGAGAGATAGTCCGCAGTGTCGAAGCCCGCGCCGCCATCGAGCGTATCCGCGCCGGCACGCCCGATCAGGACGTCGTTGCCGACACCGCCGGACAGGACGTTGTCGCCGCTGGACCCGGAAAGACGGTCGGCCGAACCGGAACCGGTGACATTTTCGATGGAAAGAAGATTGTCGCCTTCCGCATCGCCGCCGAAGCCCGATCCGGCGGCAAGGTCGATGGTCACGCCCGCGGCCGAGGTCGCGTAATTGGCCGTATCGGTGCCCGCGCCGCCGACGAGAATGTCCGCGCCGCCGCCGCCGGACAGCTGATCGTTGCCATCTCCGCCTTCCAGGCGGTTGTCGGTCTGGCTGCCGATCAGGGTATCGGCATAGGCCGAACCCTGAAGGTTTTCGATGCCGCTGAGCGTGTCGCCTTCCGCATCGCCGCCAAGGCCGGTGCCGTTTTCAAGATCGACCGTGACGCCGGATGTTGAGCCGGCGTAACGGGCCGTATCGACGCCGCCGCCGCCGACCAGCTGGTCCGCGCCGCCGCGCCCTTCCAGCATGTCGTTGCCGGCGCCACCTTCAAGCCGTTCATTGGCCGCCGAACCGGACAGCGTATCGGCAAGATCGGAACCCACCACGCGCTCGACGCTCGCCAGCGTATCGCCGGCCGCATCGCCGCCGAGGCCCGTGCCGGCGGCAAGATCGATGGTGACCGCCGCGACCGAAGCCGAATAATCCACCGTGTCGAAGCCCGCGCCACCGGTGAGCGAATCCGCGCCGCCGCGCCCGACGAGAAGATCGTCGCCCGCTCCGCCTTCCAGCGTATCCGCCCCGGCACTGCCGAGAAGCTGGTCGGCATGCGCCGAACCGAGGATGCGCTCGATGCCGGTCAGCGTATCGCCATCGGCATCGCCGCCCGTCGCCGTGCCGGCGGCAAGGTCGATGGTGACCGCCGCCGAAGAGGCATCATAGGCCGCCGTGTCGAAGCCCGCGCCGCCATCGAGGCTGTCCGCCCCGGTGCCGCCTTCCAG
>JAGRKQ010000132.1:4160-10612 GCA_020442235.1 Hyphomicrobiaceae bacterium
CCGCCCAGAAGCGTGTCGTTGCCCGTGCCGCCGCGCAGTTCGCCGTCCGTGTTGGCGGTGGCGAGCGTATCGTCGAAATTCGAGCCGATGACGCCTTCGATGCTGTCGAAGGTGTCGCCGGCCGCAGCCGCGCCGCTGGTTGCGCCGGTAGCCAGATTGACCGAAACCCCGGCCGACGCCTCGCTGTAGCTGGCAAGATCGCGCCCGCCGCCACCAATCAGCTGGTCGGCGCCGAGGCCGCCTTCCAGAATGTCGTCGCCTTCGCCGCCTTCCAGGCGGTCATCGCCGGCATTGCCGAAAAGCCGGTCCGCACCGCCACGACCATAGATGGTGTTGGCATTGCCATCGCCGCGCAGCGTATCGGCAAATTCGGAACCGCCGAGATTCTCGATATTGGCATAGGTGTCGCCCGCAGCTTCGCCCGCAAGGCCGCGACCCTGCTGGAGATCGGCCGAAACGCCGGCGGTCGCGCTGCGAAATTCGGCAATGTCGATGCCGGCACCGCCGTCGATCACATCGGCGCCCGCACCGCCTTCGAGAAGATTGTCGCCCGACGAGCCCGTCAACGTGTCGTTGAACGCGCTGCCGGCCGCACCCTCGACGGAATTCAGCTGATCGCCCAGCGCATAGCCGCCCGAAACCGCACCGGTGCCGAGATTCACCTGCACAGCGGAGTGCGAATAAAGATAGGAAACAACGTCATAGCCGGTGCCGGCATTGATCGTGTCGAAGCCGCCGCCCGCATAGATGAGGTCGTCGCCGGCGCCGGCATTGATGATGTTGCCGGTCGGCGTCGCCCAGAGGATGCTCATGTCCTCGCCGGACACCGGATCGCGGAAGACCGTGTCTTCTTCGCCGGTCACTTCGCGGATGGCGAAGGGCGAGGAGGCGGTGACGATGGTCGAGCCGCCATTGCCGTCGTCGACGATGAACTGCACGTCGAGCTGGAAAGTGGAAAAGAAGCCGAGTTCGCTGACCCAGGCACCGTCCTCAGGCAGCGCATAGGAGAGTTCGATCTGAAAATCGCTTTCGTTTTCCGGGTCGATGACGATCACCCAGCTGTCGCCGCTCTTCGTGCCATTGGCCACGAAAGCGCCTTCCGGGAGGTCGTAAACACGCGCCGACAGCGCGGTGTAATTGGCCGACGGCATCTCGGTGACGACATCGAGCAGGCGGGCATAATTGCCCTGCGGCATCAGATCGGGGTCGTCGGCATAGATGACATCGTTGAAATCGGTGCCGACCAGCACTTCGCGCTCGGCCTGGGCGGAATAGCTGGCATCGGTGTCTGAGCCCGGCGCGCCGCCACCGCCACGCAGCTCGATCCCGCCGCTGTCGAGCAGCGAGGTCTGCTGGCGCACGATGTTGAGAATGTCGATCTCAAGCTTGGCCTGCGGCACATTGGCCGTGTTGTTGAGGCTGTCGACCTGAACCTGGGTTTCTGGCGTGCCCGGCGTCGTCAGCGGGGCGGCCTTCTCAAAGTCGCCGCTCTTGGTATCGGCCTGCGTTTCCACGGCCTCTTCATTGAACTTGCCCGGACCGGTGGCCAGCGTCTTGCCATTGGTGTTGGCGGGGGGCGCGCCGGCAGCCTGAGCCTGGGCGGCGGCGGCCGCTTCGGCCTGAGCCTGAGCCTGCGCCTGAGCCTGGGCCTGGGCTTCTGCCTGTGCCTCGGCCTGAGCCTGCATCTGCTGCTGCTGCGGGTCGTCGACATTGACGATCTGGAGGCTCGGGATGTCTTCCACCAGCCGCACGTCGCCAACGCGGGCCATGAAGCCCTGCGGGTCGAGCCGCGCATCGGTGAAGGCCAGATCCGGCGGCTGCGCGCCGACCATCGACATCGCAAAGCCGGGGAGAATGATCTTCGCCCCGTCGGGGAACAGGAGAACGACATCGACGTCGAGAATGACAAGCTGGGCTTCGTCCGCGCCGAATCCGAAGACGATTTCTTCCGCGCGCTGGGTGTCGACGACTTCGACCGCGCCGGCGGAAGGACGATTGACGGTGAGAATGTTCATGCCCGTGCCGGCGGCGGCAGCCGCAACGGCAGCCGTGGCGGCCGCGGCGGCCGCGGCGGCCTGGATCTGCTCCGGATTGACGCCGGCGGGCGTCAAGCCCGGCACATTCGCCTGTGCAACCTCGATCACGCCGCCGGGAGTGTCTCCCTGGGGCGCTTCGTTCGGGCCGAGGTCCAGTCCATCGGTGCGTTCGGTCATGACAGGCTCGTCGCTTCTTTCCGGGTCGCGGCGCGCCAAAGGACAGAGCGCCGCAGCGGGAAGCCTTGCCTTTCGCCCTTTCGGAAAACTGAATCAGATGGGCGACAGACAGATTCCCGACTGAAGGGAATCACGACAGGCTGACCAAGCCGTTAACAGGTTCTGGAAAGTCGAAACGATCAGGCGTTTCATTGCGAGTCACTTGAGGTGAGTCACAGCGGCAGGCCTGAAAGGGGCGCAAGGCCTCAGCTGCGCTCGCGCGGCACCCCGACGATCGTCGCCGTCAGGCGCCCGATTCCGCGCAGGGCCGAGTAAGCGGCCTGCAATTCCGAGAACTGATTGGTGATCAGCTCCCGTTCGGCGCTGAACAGCGAGTTCTGTGCATCCAGAAGCTCGAAGATGGTGCGCTCGCCGGCACGGAACTGCTCGGTATAAAGCTCGCGCACCTGGCGGCTGGCGCGCACGCCCTCGCGCAGATCGTCGAGCTTCACCCGCGCCGCCGTGATCGAGCGGTAGGCGTCTTCCAGTTCGGCTTCCACCGCATCGCGCTCATTGGTGTAGCGCGCCCGGCTCTGGCGGATGCGGGCCTCGGCCTGCTCGGTCTCGGAAGCCGTGCGGCCGCCGTCGAACAGACGGTAGGAGAAGACGACCATGCCGCGCACGTCGATGTCGGTGCGCCGGTTCTGGCCGATATAGTTCTGTGCCGCGCCTTCCACCTCAAGGTCGATGCGCGGGCGGTCGCCGGCCCGGATGGCGGCCAGATTGTATTGCGAGGCGCGCACGGCATATTCGAGCGCCATCAGCCGCGGGTTGCGCTGAAGCGCCAACGCCAGCGCGTCCTCCAGCGATGTCGGCACCGCCGCCATCACCGATTCCGGCGGCTCCAGACGGCCCGGCGCGGTGCGGGCAAGGCGGCGGAACTGATCGACAGCCGCTTCCAGCTGGGTGGAAAGATCGGTGCGCAGCGCGCGCACCTCCACCAGCCGCGCGCTGACGCGGTTGACGTCCGCCAGCGTGCCGTTGCCGTCTTCCTCATTCGCCTGAACGATGGTCAGGAAGCGTTCATGCGCCTGGATGTTCTGGTCGACCAGCGCGATCAGCTGGCGCTGCTGAAGGATGTTGAGATAGGCAACCGCGGTCTGGAGAACGATGTCCTCGGTCTTGTCCATCAGCCGGAAATGCGCCGCATCGGCAGTGGCGATGTCGGAACGCACCAGCTGGCGTGTCGCATCGAAGTCGAAAAGGATCTGGCGCACCGAGACCGTGCCGTCGACACGCCCGGCGCCGATCGAACCTTCGCTCGTCGGCATGAAGGGTTCGCCGGCAAAGGAACCGGTGGTGTTGTGACCGGCGGCCAGTGAAAGGTCGACCTGCGGCAGCAGGGCCGAGCGCGTTGCCTCAGCCCCCGCGCGCGCCTCTTCCAGCCGGGCCATCGCCATGATGATTTCCGGATGCATGGTCGCAGCGCGGTTGACGACATAGGCCAGCGTCATGCGCTCGCCCTCGCCCTGCGCGCCGGAAACGGACGGGCGCACGGCGGCAATCTCTTCCGGCGTCGGCTGCGTCAGGGCCGGCGTTTCCTCCGCCCCCTCTTCGACCGCGGCTTCGGCGGCAGCGAGTTCTTCTTCCGCCCCTTCCGTATCCGCCACTTCAGCGGCGGCCGGGCGGTCCGGCGGCGTCAGCGAAAGGGGATCGGATGCGGCGCGAAGACCGAGTTCTTCCAGCGAAGCCGACGGCCCCGCGGCAAGCGTGAAGGGAGCTTGCGGACCCGGCGCCTCGCCGGTGGCCACGGCAGGCGCACCGGCCGCTGCCGTCTCGCCGGGAGCCGGCGCAAGATCGGCGGGTTCCGCGGTGGCCGCTTCGGCAAGACCATTGGGCGCGGCGGGCATCGCCTGCGCCTCGGCGGGCGGCAGCGGCTGCACCTCGACCGGCTCGCCATTGGTCGAGATCACGCTGTCCTCGCCGGCGCAAACCCCTTGCGCATTGCGGCTGCAGATCGAGCCGGTCACCAGATTCTGCGTGCTCGAATGCGTGCAGCCTGTCGCAAGGACGGCGATTGCCGCCAGCGACACGGTGGTCCGCAATAGGCCTGCACGAACAACCACGAGGATGACTCCGACACTCAACGCAACGCCCGTTGAAGTTCGGCGCTGGATGCGCCGCGCCTTTTCGGGCAACACCCAAGATGTGAACCGTTAACCTTAACGTTGAGTAAAACGGGCGTTTTTCGCTTCGTAGCGGGACGCAACAAAAAACCCCGGCCAGACGGCCGGGGTTTTGTGGTGGTGTGGCTTGCGCCGAATGGAGATCAGTAGAGTTCGCTGACCTCGATGCGCACCGGAACGCCGCTGCCGGGATTGTAGAGACCAATCCACACATCATAGCGGCCCGACTGCGGGTTGTTGAACTTGATCGCAGCGGCAAGGCCGCCCGCGCCGATCGAAGCGCCGGAGTCGTCATCGAAATACCAGCGGCCCGAGGGATCATTGATCAGGAGCACGGTATCGACGCTGGAGCGCGTCAGGAAGGTGAGCGCATAACCGCCCGCCGTATAGTTGAGCGAGAAATCGGGGCTGCGTGCCACGAAGCCGAAGCCCGGCAGATGGCCGCAATTGCCGAGATTGATCCGGCCGCCGGCGCGGATGTTGACGTATTGCGGGTCGGGCTGGAAGCCGGCGACGAGGCTGTAGACGCCCTGACTCGGACGACGGTTGAAATCCGGGCAGGCCTGCGCCGGAAGAGTGAAGCCCACCACTGCGACGAGGGCTAAGAGAATGCCGCGGATCATGGATCCCCCCTATGAGGCTGGCGTTACGAACGGTGTGATCCGGCGCAATGGCTGTGCTCGGGATCGGGTGTCATGTTTGCGTCCAGCCCCGAACGAGTCAATTCAGCCGGCCCGCACCGTTGATGACGATCCCTGTCATGGCTGGGATGCCGGAAGAGCGCTTGCATCAAGGCAAAACATAAACGAAAGTCGTATAAACAGGCGTTACAGCGCCGTTTCTAACGCGCGGCAACACCACCGTTCCAGCAAAAACCGCTCCGCCTACGCACAGAAGTGAGCCTGCCCGTCATGTCCCATGTTTTCCCGCGCCACACCAAGGACGCCCTCCCCACCGCCATTGCCGGCGACGGCTGTTTCGTGATCGACCAGACGGGCAAGCGCTATCTCGACGCCTCGGGCGGCGCGGCCGTCTCCTGCCTCGGCCATTCCAGCACGGCGGTCGCCGAGGCGATCCAGAAGCAGGTGGGAACGCTCGCCTATGCCCACACCTCCTTCTTCACCTCCGAACCGGCGGAAAAACTTGCTGCCAAGCTGATCGAGAAGGCCCCGGCCGGGTTGGAGCGGGTCTATTTCGTCTCCGGCGGATCGGAAGCCGTCGAGGCCGCGCTGAAGCTTGCCCGCCAGTATCACCTTGAACGCGGCGACACGGGACGCCACCGCATCATCGCCCGCCGCCAGAGCTATCACGGCAACACGCTCGGCGCGCTCTCGGCCGGCGGCAACATGTGGCGGCGCACGCCCTTCGCCCCGATGCTGGTCGAGATGAGCCACATCGCCCCTTGCTACCCTTACCGCGACCGGCGCGAGGACGAGACGCTGGAAGCCTATGGCCGGCGCGTTGCCGATGAGCTGGAAACCGAGATCGAGCGCCTCGGCGCCGGTTCCGTCGCCGCCTTCATCTGCGAACCGGTGGTCGGTGCGACCATGGGCGCGGTGCCTGCCGTGCCGGGCTATCTCGCCCGCATCCGCGAGATCTGCGACCGCCACGGCGTTCTTCTCATCCTCGATGAAGTGATGTGCGGCATGGGCCGCACCGGCTCGCTTTTTGCCTGCGAGCAGGACGGCGTCTCGCCGGACATCCTGTGCATCGCCAAGGGACTCGGCGCCGGCTACCAGCCGATCGGCGCCATGCTCTGTTCCGGCGCGATCTATGAGGCGATCGAGACCGGAACCGGCTTCTTCCAGCACGGCCACACCTATATCGGCCATCCGACGGCCTGCGCCGCCGGGCTTGCCGTGCTTGAGGAGTTCGAGCGCCACGGCCTTGTCGAGCGCGCCCGCATCCAGGGCGAAAAGCTTCAGGCCAAGCTGGAAGCCGCCTTCGGCCAGCATCCCCATATTGGCGACATCCGCGGACGCGGGCTGTTCCGCGGTCTGGAACTTGTCGCCGACCGCGACACCAAGGCGCCCTTCGATCCGGCCCTGAAGGTCAATGCCAAGATCAAGAAGCG
>JAGRKQ010000133.1 GCA_020442235.1 Hyphomicrobiaceae bacterium
GCAGCAGCTTCTGCACGGCAACCGCCTGTCGCATTCCTATTCGGAGGCGCTGCCCGACTTCGTCAAGCTGGCCGAAGCCTATGGCTGCGTTGGCATCAAGTGCGACAAGCCGGACGAACTCGACGACAAGATCGCCGAGATGATCAGCGTGAGGCGGCCGGTGATCTTCGACTGCGTGGTCGCCAATCTCGCCAACTGCTTCCCGATGATCCCCTCCGGCAAGGCGCATAACGAGATGATCCTCGGCGAGGATGTGCCCGACGAGGTGATCGAGTCCGCCATTGGCGAAACCGGCAAAGCGCTTGTTTGAGGAGAACGGCCATGAATGCACAGCACCAGCCCACCGGGTCGGCCTATTTCCTCGCCAAGGCGGAAGGTTCGGTCGAAAGCCACACGCTATCGGTCATCGTCGACAACGAGCCGGGCGTTCTTGCCCGCGTCATCGGCCTGTTTTCCGGCCGCGGCTACAACATCGAGAGCCTGACGGTCTCAGAGACCGAGCATGAAAAGCATCTGTCGCGCATCACCATCGTGACGCGTGGCCTGCCGACGGTGATCGAGCAGATCCGCCACCAGCTGGAGCGGCTCGTTCCGGTGCACCGTGTGTCCGACCTGACGCGTGACTATGCCGGCGATGTGCTGGAGCGCGAACTGGCGCTGGTGAAGGTCCGTGGCACCGGAGAGGCCCGCGTTGAGGCGCTGCGCCTTGCCCAGGCCTTTGGCGCCTCCACCGAGGACGCGACGCTGACGAGCTTCGTCTTCCAGCTTTCGGGCCGCTCGCGCACCATCGACCGCTTCGTGGCGATGATGACCGAGATCGGCCTTGTCGAAGTATCGCGCACCGGTGTTGCCGCGCTCGGGCGCGGCGCAGAAGTGATGTAAGTTTCTGGATTCCCGGGTCAAGCCCGGGAATGGCGGAGTGTGTGGGGCCCGCGCCGAGGTGGCGCCGCGCTTTCGCGCGCCCTCGCGGAGATGCGTGCGAAGCACGCTGGCGTGCGCGAAAGCAATACAGGCACACTCCGGCATGCCAGCCCTGCGTCCGCCTTCATGAGAAACCGCTTGATCACGCCCTGGCGGCGCGCTCAAGTCGCCCTTCAACCGGTGCCCCATGACTTTCGACATCATCCTCGCCCTTGTCACCTTCGCCTTCGTGTCCTCGATCACGCCGGGGCCGAACAACATGATGCTGTTGGCCTCGGGGGTGAATTTCGGCTTCAAGCGGACGGTGCCGCACATGCTGGGCGTGTCGCTCGGCCATGCGGCGATGGTGATCTGCATCGGGCTCGGGCTGAAGACGGTGTTCGAGGCCTTTCCCGTCGCCTACACGGTGCTGAAGGTGCTGGGTGCCGGCTATATGCTCTGGCTTGCCTGGAAGATCGCCAATTCCGGTCCGGTGGAGCAGAAAAAGGGCGAGGCCAAGCCCTTCACCTTCATCCAGGCGGCGCTGTTCCAGTGGGTCAATCCCAAGGCGGTGATCATGGCGGTGACGGCGATCAGCGTCTACACCGTGCCGGAGAACTACATCCCCTCGGTCTTTGCGGTCGGCATCGTCTTTTGCTGCGTCAACCTGCCGTCGGTGTCCACCTGGGCGGCGTTCGGCACCGGGCTCAGGCGGTTTCTGTCCGATCCGGTGATCGTGCGGCGCTTCAACATCGTCATGGCGCTCGCTCTTGTCGCCTCGCTCTGGCCGATGCTGCGCTGAAAGCGGCCAGAATCGGGTAGAGGGACGGCATGAGCCTTTCACGCGACCAGAAGACCGCCCTCGACCAGGTCCTTGCCTGGCACAAGCGCCCCGACCGGCCGGTGTTTCGCCTCTTCGGCTATGCCGGCACGGGCAAGACGACGCTGGCGCGCAGCATCGCCGAAGCCATCGACGGCACGGTGCAATTTGCCGCCTTCACCGGCAAGGCGGCCTCGGTGCTGCGCTCGAAGGGCTGCGACAACGCCCGCACCATTCACTCGCTGATCTACCGGCCGCGCGGCGAGGAAACGGAAGACGAGACCGGCGAGGTCTCCCCGACCTTTTCGCTCAACCGGCAGAGCGC
>JAGRKQ010000001.1:0-6820 GCA_020442235.1 Hyphomicrobiaceae bacterium
AACAGCTGCACGCCGGCCGGCAGGCCACGCACGAAGCGTTCGAAGGCCGCCATGGCCTGATCGGGATGATCGGTTGCGCCAAACGCCTTCAGAAGGGCCGGGACAAGGGCGCGCAGGCGGTCACGCGACTTGGCCACCCGCGTTGCATTGCAGTTGCCGGCAAACAGGCCCTTGAAACTGCGCACCACCTCCACCGGCTGCTGGAAGCCGAATTCGGCAATGCGTTGCAGGACTTCCGGCCCGACCTCCTCGGCCTCCAGATCCAGCCCGTCTTCCTGCGCCTCGCCGCGCTCGAAAAGCCGGGTGAAATGGCCGTGGACCCGCTGCATCGTTGCCGCCAGCCTCTGCTCGAAGGCGGCAGGGTCCGTCTCGCCGAGAAGGGTCGCAACGGCACGGCGCCCTTCCTCGTCATGCGGCATGCGGTGGGTCTGCTCGTCGCGCAGCATCTGGACGGCGTGTTCCACCCGGCGCAGGAAGCGGTAGTCCTCCTTCAGCGCTTCGGCGGTTTCCGGCGCGATCCAGCCGCCTTCGGCAAAGCGGTCGAGCATGACGACGGTGGAGCGATGGCGCAGGGAGCGGTTGCGCCCGCCGGCGATCAACTGCTGGGTCTGAACGAAGAACTCGATCTCGCGGATGCCGCCGCGCCCGAGCTTCAGGTCGTGTCCGGGCACGGTGATGGTGCCGAAGCCCTTGTGGGTGTTGATGGAACGCTTGATCGCGTGGATGTCGGCGATCGCGGCATAATCGAGATAGCGCCGCCAGACGAAGGGCGCGATCTGCGCCAGCACCGCTTCGCCGGCGGCCAAGTCGCCGGCCACGGCGCGCGCCTTGATCATCGCCGCGCGTTCCCAGGTCCGCCCGAGGCTTTCGTAATAGGTGAGCGCGGAATCGATGTTGACCGCCACCGCCGTTGCGCCCGGATCGGGACGCAGGCGCAGATCGGTGCGGAAGACATAGCCGTCGGCGGTGCGCTCCTGAAGCAGCTTCACCACCTTCTGGGTCAGACGCACGAAGAAGGGCGAGGCTTCCAGCCCCTCCTTCAGCCGCGCTTTGGCCCCATCGAAGAAGACAATCAGGTCGATGTCGGAGGAATAATTGAGCTCCCGCGCCCCGAGCTTGCCCATGGCAAGGACGATGTAGCCGGAGCCCTTTTCCGGATCGGCGGGGTCTTCGGGATGATAGCGCCCGAGCGCGGCCTCGCCGGCGAGCGCACGAGCGGCCGCGGCCTGGATCGCGGCCTCCGCACCTTCGGAGAGCACCGCCGTCGCCAGATCCACCGAGAGCCGCCCGGAGAGATCGCCCAGTGCAACGCCAAGGGCGAGTTCCTGCTTGAACAGCCGCAAGAGCCGCATTGCCGCGGCATCGCTGTCGGCGGCGAGAACATCCTGCTTCAGGACCTGGCGCGCGGCTTCAAGCCTTGGCAGGGGATCGGCAAGGAGAAAGGTTTTGAGGGCCTGCGGATGGCGGACGGCCAGATCGGAAAGATAGGGCGAGGCGGCAAGCACGCGCTCCAAAAGGTCGCACGCCTGTGGATCGGCGCGCAGGGCCTCCACGAGCGCTTCGGCCCCCTTCTTCGCCATGGTCTCGGCAAAATCGGCAAAGGCCTGCGAATCGGCCATCGGCTCCCTCCCCGGTCTTGTTTTGGCCAAGGGGATCATGATGCCCCCCCGGTCTCAAGGGGCCGGGCGGCCGGGATGGTCAGAACGGCCCGAAGGCCGGGGCCGGCATCTTCCAGGGAAATCGCGCCGCGATGGAAGGTGGCGATCGCCCCGACCAGCGCCAGACCGAGGCCGGAGCCGGGTTCGGTGCGGCTCGGATCGAGGCGCACGAAGCGCTGCAACACGCGTTCGCGCTCGGCTGCGGGAATGCCGGGACCGTTGTCGGCAACGCTCAGGCGGACGGCCCCGCCCACCTCTTCAACCGACAGCGTGATCGCTGGCGCCTCGACGCTGCGGGCATATTTGATCGCATTGTCGACCAGATTGGTCAGCGTCTGGGCCACGAGTTCGCGGTTGGCCGCCATCATCACGCCCTGCCCGGTTTTCTCGCCAAGGTTCAGGGCAACGCCCTCTTCCTCCGCAATCGGCTGCATCAGGTCGACCACGTCGGCGGCGATCTCGCCGGCGTCGACATTGGCGAGCACCTGATGGGTGGACCCGGCCTCGACGCGCGCGATCAGGAGCAGCGCCTGGAAGGTGGCAATCATCTGGTCGCAGTCGGACAAGGCGAGCGTCAGCGCCTCGCGGTCGCGATCCGACTGCGGGTCGGCCCGCAAGGCTGCCTCGATGCGCGTGCGCATGCGCGTCAGCGGCGTCTTGAGGTCGTGGGCAATGTTGTCGGAAACCTCCTTCAGCCCGAGCATGAGTTCCTCGATCCGGGCCAGCATCACGTTGAGCGTCTCGGCGAGCCGGTCAAATTCGTCGCCCGTTCCGGCAAGCGGCAGGCGCTGGCTGAGATCGCCGGCCATGATGGCGCGGCTGGAGGTGCCGACCTCCTCGAGCCGGAGCAGCACGCGGCGGCGGATGAACCACCAGCCGAAGGCTGCCAGCAGAAGCATCAAGAGTCCGGCCAGGAAGAAGCCGCGCCGCAGGGCCTGACGGAAGGCTTCGCGGTCGCCGACATCGCGCCCGACGAAAAGCTTGTGCCCGGCAGGCAGGAAGACGACCCGGCCGATGGCGCTGGAAACGACGCCCTCGTCGTCGTCATCCTCATCGGGACGCACCTGACGGTAATCGAAGCGGATCAGACCTTCCTCGTCGAGGGCGCCGGCCGGCAGTTCGGAGAGGTTGCCGGCCATCGCCACGCCATTGCGCGAGACCAGAAGATAAAGATGCGGGCCGGGCCTGCGGGTGCGCGCATCGATGGCCCGGCGCAGGCCGATGATGCCGCCGCGGCGGAAATCGCGCTCCAGGCGGGAAAATTCCTCGTGCAACTGCCCGCGCAGTTCATCGGCCATCAGGATGGTCGTCTGGAAGCCGATATAGCCCAGGATCGCCGTCACGAAGATGCCGAAGACGACGAGATAGGCCAGCGCCAGCTTGAAGGCGGTGGTGCGGGTGACCTTAAGCGTCGTCGCGGATGGCATAGCCCGCTCCCCGCACGGTCTGGATCAGGGCCTTGTCGTGGCCCTTGTCGATCTTGCTGCGAAGCCGAGACATGTGCACGTCGATGACATTGGTGCCGGGGTCGAAGTGATAGCCCCAGACCGTTTCCAGCAGCATGGTGCGCGTCACCACCTGCCCGGCATGTTTCATCAGGCACTCCAGAAGCTTGAATTCGCGCGGCTGGAGCATCACCGGCTGGCCGGCGCGCGTGACGGTGCGGGCGAGGCGATTGAGTTCCAGGTCGCCGACCCTGTAGGCGGTCTCGCCTTCGGAGGGGCGTTGGCGGCGGGCCAGCACCTCGATGCGGGCGAGCAGTTCGGAAAAGGCATAGGGCTTGGGAAGATAATCGTCGCCGCCGGCCCGCAGGCCCTCCACACGGTCGTCGACATCGCCCAGCGCGGACAGGATGAGAACCGGCGTCTCGATGCCGGCATCGCGCGCTTCGCCGATCAGCGACAGCCCGTCGCGCCGGGGCAGCATGCGATCGACGATGAAGACGTCAAAATCGTCGCCAAGCGCATAGTCGAGCCCGCTGTCGCCATCATGGGCCACCGACACCGCATGGCCGGCTTCCGACAGGCCCTTGGCAAGATAGGCCGCCGCTTCCCGGTCGTCCTCGACGATGAGGATCCGCATCACAACCTCGTTCGCTTTCAGCGCGCTGTCCGGTTTGGAGAAAGGGGGCGCAGGCGGTGCCTGAAGGGGCACGGACACCGCCTGCAAGGCACGGAGCGCGTCGGGGGCGACCATAATGCGCACTCCGTGCCGGGGACAATCAGGCGCGGCTGTTGGGCAGCTGGCCAAGGGTCACCGAGATGACCTGTTCGGCGCCTTCACGGATGACGGTGACGGCGACCTCTGCGCCCGGATCAAGCCGGGCAATCATCCGGGAGAGTTCGCGCGGGGTGGCAATCGCCTCGCCATTCACCGCGACAATCACGTCGCCGCGCTGGATGCCGGCGAGCGTTGCCGGGGAATCCGGCTGCGGGGCCACCACCAGGGCGCCGCGCGCAGCATCGAGGCCTGCGGCCGCGGCGATGTTTTCGTCAACGCCCTGGATCTGGACACCCAGCCAGCCGCGCTGGATCTCGCCATGGTCGCGCAGCTGCTGGATCACGTCCTGCACGATCGAGGCCGGAACGGCGAAGGCAATGCCGACATTGCCGCCCGAGGGCGAATAGATCGCCGTGTTGACGCCGATCACATGGCCGGACAGATCGAAGGTCGGGCCGCCGGAATTGCCGCGATTGACGGCCGCGTCGATCTGGATGAAGTCGTCATAGGGACCGGAACCGATGTCGCGGTTCATGGCCGAGACGATGCCCGCCGTCACCGTGCCGCCAAGGCCGAAGGGATTGCCGATGGCAATCGCCCAGTCGCCGATGCGCGGCGCGCCCTCGGCAAAGGCCACGTGCGTGAAGCCGTCGCCTTCCACCTTCAGAAGCGCCAGATCGGTCCGCTCGTCACTGCCGATGATCTCGGCGGCAAGCTCGCGACCGTCGGCGAGCACGACGGTGACGGATGTCGCACCGTCGATGACGTGATGATTGGTGACGATGTAGCCATCATCGGAAATGAAGAAGCCCGATCCCTGGCCTTCGACCAGCGGCCCGTGCGGTGCGCGCTGACCGGGCGCACGGTGGCCGGGGGTTCGATCGAGGCCGTTCGGCCCCTGCTGGGGCGCAGCACCGAATTCCTGTCCTTCTGCCCCGTCCGGGCGTCCACCCTTGCCGCCGGGGCGCTGGCCGCGTTCGCGAGGCTCGCCGCGCTCGAAGGGCTGCATCTGGCCGCGCTCGTCACCGCCGCCGAACTGGCGGAAGAAACGCTCCATGGGCGAGCCTTCGGGAAGGCGCTCGAACCCCGGACCGAAGCCGACCTGGGCAGGCGCTGCGGTTTCGGTGCGCACCGAAACGACCGCCGGCGAGACCGCCTCGACAACATCGGCGAAAGACAGGACGGGGGCGACGGTGGCTGCCGGCACGCTCGCGAGTTCGGCGTTGGCGGAGGAGATCAGGCTGGTGCCGCCAAGGGCGCCGGCGCCAAGGCCGAGCGCGAAGACGCTGCCGAGAAGCAGGGCGCGCACGCGGCGGCGGCGGCGCGCGGTCGGGGAAAGGCCGAGATCGGAAGAAGACGAGGTCATGGTCGCAACAATCCTTGTTCCACCTGCGGCGCATTTCGCCGCTGATGGAACGGATCATGGCGCGGGCAACATTGCGCGGACCTGTCCTGTGGATGAACAATCGGTAAGGTTCAGGATGGCTCGATCTTCGTCACCACGGCGGCGCCATGGCTGAGCGTCTTGTGAACCGGGCATTTGTCGGCGATCTCGACCAGCTTGTCCGCCAGTTCGCCGGCGCCGCCTTCGACACGGATTTTTCGCTCGAACCGGTCGATGCGCCCGCCCATGGCTTTCGCCTCTTCCGAGCAGTCTTCGCAATCGGCGGCATGCACCTTGCCGTGCGTGACCTCGACGGAAAACCGCCCCGGCGCCAACCCCTTGCGGTCGGCATAGATGCGCAGCGTCATGGTCGTGCAGGCCCCGAGCGCGGCGGAAAGAAGCTCATACGGCGAAAGACCGGAATCGAGCCCGCCCACCTCGCGCGGTTCATCGGCAAGAAAAGCGTGGTGACGGGTCGCGACCGCCGCCTGGAACCGGCCTTCGCGCGTCTCGGTCACGGTCACAGCATCCTCTGCCGCGGGAGCGTCGAACTGATCTTCGGCCATCGCCTCGCCGACATAGCGCGACGCCCAGGCGGCGATGATTTCGGCCGCATAGCGTGCGTCCGGCTTCCTCGTCAGAAGATGGTCGGCGGTGTCGAGCGACACGAAGCTCTTGGGATGGCGGGCGGCACGATAGATCGCCGTGGCATTGTCGATACCCACCACGTCGTCGAGCGGTGCGTGCAGGATCATCAGGGCCTTGTTCATGTGCCCGAGCCGCTGTGTCACGGCCTGCGCTTCAAGGTCGTTCAGAAACGTGTCGCGGATGGTGAAAGCACGGCCGCCGAGCGTGACTTCGGCCGTGCCCTGTTCCCGAATCCGGCTGAGCGCGGGGCCGAAATGGCGCACGACATGGGCCGCATCGGCGGGCGCACCGATGGTGACGACGGCCTTCACTTCGGCCAAATCCGGCGCCGCCGCCAGAACCGCCGCACCGCCCAGCGAATGGCCGATGAGAAGCGACGGCGCCATGCCTTCCCGGCGCAGATATTCCGCGGCGGCACGCAGATCGGCAACGTTGGAGGAAAAGCCGGTGGAGGCAAACTCCCCTTCCGAATGGCCAAGCCCGGTAAAATCGAACCGCAGCACCGCAATGCCGCGCCGGGCCAGTTCATCGGCGATCTGACGGGCGGCGAAAATGTCCTTGGAGCAGGTGAAGCAATGCGCAAACAGCGCCACCGCCCGCACCTTGCCTTCCGGCCGGTCGAACCTTGCCGCAAGCCTTGCGCCGGATGCTCCGGGAAATTCGCGCTTCTCGGTGGTGACGCTCATGGCGCGGGCCTCGCTCCTTTGCGGGATTTCAAGGTCGGGTGCCACCCTTACGCCTCGTCGAGAAGATCCCTCAGCCGGGCTTCTTCTTCCGCCGTCAGGGCTTCGGGGGCGGAACGCCGGCCGCGCGAGCGCAGCAGGACGGCGAGACCGGCAAGCGCGAGCACGGCGAAGGGCGTTGCCCACAGCAGGATCGTCTTGCCGGCAAAGCGCGGCTTCAGCAGCAC
>JAGRKQ010000001.1:7036-7814 GCA_020442235.1 Hyphomicrobiaceae bacterium
GCCGGAAGCACCAGGGTCACGAGCACGGCAAGAGCGGCCAGAAGATGCCTCATGCCGCAACGCTCCCGCCGGGAAGCGCATTCTTAGCCCGCCCCGGCGCGCCGATCCTCAGCCGCCGGTCGGCCAGCGACAGGCCGCCGCCGATCATCATCGCCACCGCGCCGAGCCAGATCAGCGTCACCAGCGGCTTGTCGTAAAGATGCGTCACCTGGCCGGAGCCGTCCGGCGTCGGATCGCCCGGCGAGATGTAGAGCTGATGGATGCCGAAGGTCTGGATCGCGGCCTCCGTCGTCGGCATGGAGCGCACCTCGTAGATGCGCCGCGAGCCTTCCATCTCGGCAATCACGGTGCCGCTGTCGCCGCGGATCGAATAGCGCGACACGAGTTCGGAGTAATTCGGCCCCTGACGCGGCGCCAGGCCTTCAAAGGTCACCGAATAGCCACCGACCTCGACCGCCTCGCCCGGCCGCATCACCGTGATGACTTCCTCCTGGAAGGCCGAAACGGAGACGATGCCGATCAGCGTCACGCCGAGCCCGGCATGGGCGAACATGGTGCCGAAACTGGCGCGCGGCAGGTTGAACAGACGGCGCAGAAGCAATCCCGATTTCGTGCCGAGACCGGCGCGGTAAAGCGGCTCGGTGATGGCGCCGGCGATCAGGAAGACGCCCAGCCCGAGACCGAGCGCGGCCACGCCCGCATCAATGCCGATGAGAAGCAGGATGACCGCCACCATGACAAGCGCGGCCAATCCGGCGGCCATCAGCCTTTGGGCCGC
>JAGRKQ010000001.1:7892-9197 GCA_020442235.1 Hyphomicrobiaceae bacterium
TTGAAGAAGGGCGCCCCGACGGAAATCTTCTCGCCGGTCAGGGTTTCCAGAAGCAGCGGATAAAGCGTTCCGATGAAGACCGCTGCTGCCGCCGCCGACAGGAAGAGATTGTTGAGAACCAGCGCACCCTCGCGGCTGATCGGCGCGAAGAGGCCGCCTTTTTGCAGCGTGCCCGCCCGCCAGGCGAAGAGCGCCAGAGAGCCGCCGACGAACAACGCCAGAATGGCGAGGATGAAGACGCCGCGCCGCGGGTCGGTGGCAAAGGCGTGCACGCTCGTCAGCACACCGGAGCGCACCAGGAAGGTGCCGAGCAGCGACAGCGAGAAGGCGAGGATCGCCAGAAGGATCGTCCAGATCTTCAGCGCCTCGCGCTTTTCCATGACGATGGCCGAATGCAGCAGCGCGGTTGCGGCAAGCCAGGGCATGAAGGAGGCGTTCTCCACCGGATCCCAGAACCACCAGCCACCCCAGCCAAGCTCGTAATAGGCCCAGTAGGAGCCCATGGCGATGCCGCCGGTGAGGAAGATCCAGGCCGCCAGAACCCAGGGACGCACCCAGCGCGCCCAGGCCGCGTCGATACGCCCCTCGATCAGCGCGGCGATCGCGAAGGAATAGGCGATCGAAAGCCCGACATAGCCGAGATAGAGAAGCGGGGGATGGATGGCGAGGCCGACGTCCTGAAGCACCGGATTGAGGTCGTTGCCGTCGATCGGCGCGGGGTCGATGCGGGTGAAGGGGTTCGAGGTGGTCAGGATGAAAATATAGAAGGCGAGCGCCACCCAGCTCTGCACGCTGAGGGTGGTGGCGCGAAGGCGCAGCGGCAGTTCGCGCCCGAACAGCGACACCCCCGCCCCGAACAGCGCCAGGATCAGCACCCACAGCAGCATGGAGCCTTCGTGATTGCCCCAGACACCGGTGATCTTGAACAGCATCGGTTTGGCCGAATGCGAATTCTCGACGACGTTCAAAAGCGAAAAGTCGGACCGCGCATAGGCCATGGTCAGGGCGGCAAAAGACAGCCCGACGAAAAGCAGCTGCGCCAGCGCCGTCGTATCGGCGACCGCCATCAACCGGCCATCGCCGGACCGGGCGCCGGCAACCGGAACCAGCGCCTGTATGAGCGCGATGCAGGTGGCGAGAATCAGCGCGAAGTGACCGAGTTCGGCGATCATCGTCAGTAGCCTCCACTCGGCGCCGGTGCCGGCGGCGGCGCATCGCCCTGCCAGACACCCTGCTGGCGCAGCGCCTCGGCCACCTCGGCCGGCATATAGTTTTCATCGTGCTTGGCCAGAACCGTGTCGGCGA
>JAGRKQ010000010.1:0-8713 GCA_020442235.1 Hyphomicrobiaceae bacterium
ACGGAGAGCGCCACGCCGAAGACGCCTTCGGTCTGCATCCAGTAGTGCCACATGGCCTTGCCGAAGGAGGCACCGCGCCACTGAATGACTTCGGGGATGAAATCGCGGTCGCCGAAGAAGGTGTAGGTCATGAAGACCGCCGCGACGCAGAGCATCGGCAGGCCGAGCGCGCGATAGACACTGATGGCCAGAACCGACAGGCCGACCGAACAGGCGACGAGATCGGCCGTCACCGGCAGGCCGGCGCGTGTGACAAGGCTGTCCTTGACGACGAGCAGGTAAAGCGCGGCGCTGGCGCCGGCAATTGCCAGCAGCCAGTCATACCAGGGCACGCTGGTGCGCGAACTCGACTTGAACAGCGGATAGGCGAAGGCGCAGAGCACCATCGCGAAGGACAGATGGATGACGCGCGCCTCGACGTTGTTGAACGTCACGTTGGTGCCGATGAGTTCGGTCAGAAAGATCGGCAGGTCGGAGGCGATGTAAAGCTGGAAGCAGGACCAGACGAAGGCCACGCCGGCAATGAATTTGCCAATTGCACCCGGCACCACGCGGGCGCCGGTATCGCTCTCGGCCACGAAGTCGGTCACATCGACGCCACCCTTGGCGGTCTCTTCACTGGTCATCCTGTCGCACTCCCCCGCAAGCGCCACCGCGCTTGCCCTCGTGCTGCCGAACGACGCCTATTGGCTGGCGGTGTGCCCGGCAGATCCCACAAAGAAGATGGGCCGGCGCAGAGATCCGCGCCGGCCCGTGTTCCTGTCAGCCGATTACATCCAGCCGCGTTCGCGATAGTAGCGCTCGGCACCCGGATGCAGCGGGGCGGAGAGCGAATCGCGGATCATCTGCTCTTCCTGCAGCGAGGAAAACGCCGGATGCAGGCCCTTGAAGTCGTCGAAGTTGTCGAAGACGGCCTTGACGACCGTGTAGACGACATCCTCGGGGACATCGGCCGAGGTCACGACCGTGGCGCCGACACCGAAGGTGGTGATGTCTTCGTCCGTACCGCGATAGGTGCCGCCCGGAATGGTGGCGGTGCGGTAGTAGGGGTTGTCGGCCACGAGGGTGTCGATGGCTTCGCCGGTGACGTTCACGAGGCGGACATCGCAGGTGGTCGCCGCTTCGGTGATCGCCGCAGCCGGATGGCCGACGACATAGATCATGGCGTCGATCTGGCCGTTGCAGAGCGCCTGGGCCATTTCAGCACCCTGGAACTCGGTGGCGACACCGAAGTCGTCCATGGTCAGGCCGAAGGCGTCCATGACGATTTCCATGGTGGCGCGCTGGCCGGAACCCGGGTTGCCGACATTGACGCGCTTGCCGCGCAGATCCTCGAAGGCGTTGATGTCGGATTCGGCACGCACGATCAGCGTGAACGGCTCCGGATGCAGCGAGAAGACAGCGCGAAGGCCCTCGAAAGCGCCGGCTTCTTCAAAGCGCGAGGTGCCGTGATAGGCGTGATACTGCCAGTCCGACTGGGCAACGCCGAATTCCAGCTCGCCGGCGCGGATGGTGTTGATGTTGTAGATCGAGCCACCGGTCGATTCCACCGAGCAGCGGATGCCGTGCTCGCGGCGGTTCTGGTTGACGAGGCGGCAGATCGCGCCACCCGCCGGGTAATAGACGCCCGTGACACCGCCGGTGCCGATGGAGATGAAGCGCTGATCCTGCGCCGAGGCGGCACCCATGCCAGCCGCCAGCCCCGTGACGAGCGCTGCGGCCGTCAGCGACATTTTTGCAAAAGTCATAACCTGTTTGTCCTCCAAACTTGACCTGGACCGGCGGGGATCGCTTCCTAAGGGAAATTCTGTGCCCGAGCCGGACTCTGGCTCCGGGTTTCCCCGAAGGCCGGCGGCAGACTAGAACAAATTCGACCAAAGTCGCAACCGCTTGTTTCGACAGTTTTGCATATGGGGTTCTTTTATGTCCGCCGACACGCCAACCGACCGCCTGGAAGCTGCCCTCGCCGCCATCGATGACCCTTCGGGGGACGGCAAAAAGGCCTGCCTGACGGTCTGGCGCGAGGAAGCCCGGCGCGATGCGCAGGCTTCTACGGCACGCCTTGCGGCCGGCACCCCGCTTTCGCCCCTCGACGGCCGGATCGTCTCGATCAAGGACCTTTTCGACATCAAGGGCGAGATCACCCGCGCCGGCAGCAAGGCGCGGGAAGAAGAGCCTCCCGCGGCGGCCGACGCCGAAGCCGTCAACCGGCTGCGCCGGGCCGGAGCGGTGCTGATCGCCCGGACCAACATGACCGAGCTGGCCTTTTCCGGCATCGGCCTCAATCCGCATTTCGGCACGCCCGGAAATGCCCATGACCGCAGCCGGGTTCCGGGCGGGTCCACTTCGGGCGGCGCCATCAGCGTTGCCGCCGGCATGGCGGAGATCGCGCTCGGATCGGACACCGGCGGCTCGACGCGCATCCCGCCGGCCTTCAACGGGCTGTGCGGCATGAAGCCGACCCAGGCGCGCATTTCCCGCGCCGGCGTGCACCCGCTTTCCTGGAGCCTCGACACGGTCGGCACCATCGCCCGCAACGTCGCCGATCTGGCCGCGACCGACAGCGTGCTTTCCGGCGAAGCTGAAAGCGGCGCGGCAATCCTTGAGGCCGGCGCCCTGCGGCTCTGCCGCCTCGATGCCGTTCTCGGCGAATGCGACACCGAGGTCGTCGAGGCCTTCGAGGCCGCGCTCGGCCGCATTCGGGCTGCGGGCGCCGGGATCACGAGCCGTCCGGATTCCTGGCTGATCGAGGATGTCCGCCGCATGAACGCTTCGGGGGGCATTGCCGCCGTCGAGGCCCATGCCGCCAATGCCGGCCTGATGCGCGATCATCGCGGCGCGCTCGACCCGAATGTCAGCGCCCGCATTGCCAAGGGGGCGGAGATCCCCGCCCCCGATTTTGCGGCAGCGCTTCAGACGCTTGCCCGGTTGCGGCTGGAAAGCGGCGGCATCTTCGAGGCATGCGACGCCGTCGTCCTGCCGACAGTGCCGATGACAGCGCCGCGCATCGCTGATCTTGCCGATCCGCGCGCCTTCCAGAACGCCAATATGCGCGCCTTGTCGCTGACGCTTCTTGCCAATGCGCTCGATCTTCCCGCCATCAGCCTGCCGATGGCGAGCACCGGCCTGCCGACGGGCCTGATGCTGTTCGGACGCCGCGGCGACGACCGACGGCTTCTAAAGATGGCGGCAGCGCTGGAGCCGCTGGCGGCAGCGCGCTAGGTCAGTCACACGTGCCCGAACGGCGCGATTCGCCGGGAAGCCTGACAAGGCCGTGGTTTGGAAGGATTGGGCAGCATGGAAACGGTTGAGGCGATCCTCGCCGAACTGGTGGCCTTCGATACGACGAGCCGCAATTCCAATCTTGCCCTGATCGATTGCGTCGAGGCCTATCTGGCCCGGCATGGCGTTGCCGCATGGCGTGTTCCGAGCCCGGATGGCGAAAAAGCCAATCTCTTTGCCTCGATCGGCCCCGACCGCGAGGGTGGCTTCGTTCTTTCCGGCCACACCGACACCGTGCCTGTCGACGGGCAGGACTGGTCGAGCGATCCCTTCACCTTGAGCGAACGCGGCGGGCTTCTTTACGGGCGCGGCAGTTGCGACATGAAGGGCTTCCTTGCCGCCTGCCTCGCCAGGGTACCGGCCATGCAGGCCGCCGGGCTGAAGCGACCGATCCACCTTGCCTTTTCCTATGACGAGGAAGTCGGCTGCCTTGGCGTTCCCCTGCTGCTGGATGCGCTGGGCACGCGCGGCATCCGCCCGGAAGGCTGTTTTGTCGGCGAGCCGACCGAGATGCAGCCGGTCATCGCCCACAAGGCCAAACGGTCGATGCGCGCTTTCTTCAACGGGAAGTCAGTTCATTCCTCTCTTAGCCCGGATGGCGTTAATGCGGTGAGCTATGCGGCCCGTCTGGTTGCCTGGATCGACGCCCTGACACCGGAAATGAACCTGAATCCAGGCGATGCGCTGTTTGATGTCCCCGTCTCGACCGCGCATGTGGGCGTCTTTTCCGGCGGGACGGCCCTCAACATCGTGCCGGCGCAGGCGCAGGTCGATTTCGAGTTCCGCACCCTTCCCGGCGAGGATGCCGATGCACGCGTCGCGGCAGCCCGCGACGTCATTGCCGGTCTCGATGCCGAGATGGCCGCACGCGATCCCGCCTGCGGGGCCCGGCTGGAGATGCTCGCCGCCTTTCCCGGTCTCGACACGCCCGAAGATGCCCCGATCACGCGGCTCGCCAAACGGCTGGCCGGCCGCAATGACCACGCCAAGGTCGCCTATGGCACGGAAGCAGGCCTTTTTGCCGAACGCGCCGGCATTCCGACGGTCGTGATCGGCCCCGGCTCGATCGGCGAGGCGCACAAGCCGGACGAGTTCATCGCGCGTGCGGAACTGGACAAATGCACCCGGTTCCTCGACCGGCTGATCGAGCACTGCTCGACGGCCTAGAAGACGCACCAGGACGGGGCGCGGCGTCGAAGACCCTGATTTTCATGGGGAATGGTACAGCTGGGTGGACTTGAACCACCGACCTTCGGAGCCACAATCCGACGCTCTAACCAACTGAGCTACAGCTGCATATGCGCGCGGGCCACAGGAATGCGAACCGCTTTGCAAGCGGCGCGGACCCTAGAGTCTCGCCGCAGCGATTGCAAGGCGGTTGTTGGCGCTTTCCAGCCAGCCGCAAGCATAAAAAACCCGGCTCCGCGCGAACGGAGCCGGGTCTTGTTCACGAGCGCCCGGAGGGCGCGCCGGATCAGGCGGCCTTGAGGTCGGCAAGACCCTTGGAAACCGCGTCCTGCACCGGCTTGGCGGCATCTTCGGTCACCTTGGTGACGAGCGCCTGCATGTCCTTGGCCTGGGTGGAGAAGGCATCGAAACGATCACGCGCGAAGGCGGTCTGCAGTTCGATGGCTTCGGAGAGCGTCTTCACGCCCATCATTTCCTTGGCGAACTTGAAAGCCGCGTCGGTGTTGGCCTTGACCGCATCGAGAGCGGTCTGACCGATGTCGAGGCCGCCCTGACGGGTCGTCTCGAAGGCATCTTCGATCAGGTCGGTGGCTTCCTCGCTGGCAGCCTTCACCTTGGCATAGGTGTCGCGCGCCTGGGAAACGCCCTTCTCGGCCATGTCGCGGAAAGCTTCCGGCATGCCGGCCGGGGCCTGCAGCATCTCGGCAACGTTCGGAAGCTCGGGAAGAGCCGGAACGGCGGCAGCGGCGGCGGGGGCCTTCTTCGGGGCGGCTTTCGGCTTGGCAGTGGTGGCCATGGTCTTGATCCTTTCAGCACGAGCCGGACGATCCGGCATCCATCGTGTTGGTCTTGTGTTTCGGTGCCGGCGATGCGGCTCCGCGGTGATGACGACGACCATATAGCACGCACTTTTGTGCATTGCAATATTCTAGCTGCACTGCACAAAAGATAATTGCTCCCGCCAGCAAGGGGCGAACAAACAAAAAGGGCGGCACAGGCCGCCCTTTCAAAATCGCACTGGAAGGCCGCCGCAGCGGCCCTGTCACATCAGGACTTGAAGCCGGAAGTCACGTCCTTGGCGACTTCGCTCATCTTTTCGCCCATCTGCTTGGCGCTGTCGCTGACGAGCTTCATCTGCTCTTCGGCGTAGGAGCGCTGAAGGCTGACGAGTTCGTTGACGTCCTTGGCGCGAACCATCTTCTGAGCCAGGTCAAAAGCCCGGTTCACCTGGTTCTCCGCGAAGCTCAGGACGTCCTTCTGGATGTCGGCGCCAGCCGACTGGGCCTTGGACGCATTGTCCTCAAGACCCGAGATCGCCTGGGTGGACGCGCTGAGGAAGCTGTCGAAAGCCTTGCGGGCCTGATCGACGCTCTTGTCGGCAAATTCGCGCATCTGCTCGGGCACTTCAAACTTCGGCATATCGGCCATTTCACAACCCTCCTTGTCGGCACAGGACCCACAGCATCGACCGGGATCGCTCTTGTGCCAAGTTCTCATCTAGACGGAGGCGGATGTAGCAGGTTTTATGCTGCATTGCAACATAAACTCGCGTTTACCCTGATTCCGATCTTGCGGGGGCAAGAACGCCGGCGCTGTGGATTCCGACCGCCCACAAAAGGTATGAATGAGACCTTAAGGATGCCGCATGGCCGCTGTTCCGAAAGGAAACAGCCCAGCGGCGAATGGTTCGGGACGCGTCTCCACGATGACTGCCATTGCGCTTTTCGACTTTGCAGATCACGCCGAGATCGGCCGGCTCCTTGCCGACCGCCGTCCGGCCTGGCTGTGGGCGGAAGACCCGGACCGGATTCTGTGGTCGAACCCGGCCGGTGTTCTGGCCATGCGCGCACCGGGCGCGCGGGCGCTGTTGGCCATGCGCTTTCCGCGCGGCGTTCCGGCGCGGCGGCAGCTGGAGCGGGTGGCCGCGCAGGCCGGCGACGAAACGGCGCCGAGCGTGGAGATGCTGCGCTTCTTCATCGGCTCCTCCGCGCAAACCTTCGTCTGCCTTTGCCGCAAGGTGAAACTGGCGGACGGGCGTGTCGGCGTCCTGACGCTCGGCTCCATGCCGGTCGATACCGGCGCCCTGTCGCAGCGTCTGGAGCGCGTTCTTTTCGCCGCCAGTGAGGGCGTGAAGACCCGCTATGGTCTGGCGCTGGCGCAGGATGGAACGCTTATCGCCCGGCTGGGCCTGGAAGCGCCTGGAAGCGAAGCCGAAATGCTGATGCGCGATGCTGTCGCCGAGGCCGGCGATACCGTGCGCTTCAGCGGGCTTGCCGCCAATGGCCTGCGCATCGATACGGTGCGCATCATTGCCGAGGACAAGGTGGTTCAGCTCGTGCTGCTTACCGACAGGATGGCGGGCGATGACGCGGCGCAGCCTTTGGAGGACATCGTAGTCGACACCCCCGCGGAAGCCGAAGCCCCCGCAGGAGCCGAAGTCCCCATCGAAGCCGAGACCGAGACCGAAACGGCAGCCCCCATTGAGGCCTCGCCGATAGCGGAGCCCGTCGACGCACCGGTTTTTCCGCATATCGCGGATACGCCCCTTGCCGGACCTGCCGGAGCAGAGGTTTCCGGCCCGGTCGACACCCCGGATGAGGCCGTTGCGGACATCGTCACCGAAGACGCGCCATCGGACGAGGCGCCCGAGGACATCCCGGCCGCTGTCGTGGAGGCTCCCGCCCTTGCCATCCCAGTGCGCGCCGGCATCACGGCCGATGCGCTCGACAAGATCCGGCGCCGGGCCGCGGAACGCTTCACCTTCGAGATTGACACTGCGGGAGCCGTTGCGGTCTGGCCACGTTTTCCGTCCGGGGATACGCCGGGGCTGTTCGTGCCGCAGATCGGCGAAGCGCTGCCGACCGCCTTCGCCCGCATCGGCCTTGGCGAAGATCCGGCGCGCACGACCATCGAAGAGGCCGTCGCCTCGGGCCGCATGTTCACCGGTGCGACGCTCCTGTGGCCCGGCGAGGGCTTCAAGGTTCCCCTCACCCTGACCGGATTTGCCGCGCGCAATCCCGATGGATCGCATGCCGGCCATCGCGGCTTCGGCGTGCTGCGCTGGGCGGAAGCCGAAGCGCTTGAAGATGTCGTTGAAGACGCACCCGCCCAGGAAACATTCATCGAAGACGTGCCTGCCGAAGACGCCGCGCCGCAAACGGATGAGGCCCCTGCCCTTGCCGACGGGGTTCGCGTGCTTGCCGGCCTCGCCGGTGCCGATGCGCTCCTGAGCGAAGACGCCTCTGCCGACGCGGGCTCGCCTGAAGAGATTGCCGAAGCGATTTTTTCGGAGGACGGCGCTCCGGCAGAGGAAATGCCGGAACCCGTTACTGCTCACGAGCCCGATATTGAGGCCGAAGAGGCGGAAACGCCCCTCACCGTCGCCCCGCTCGACATTCCTTCCGAGGAAGCCGTCGAAGCGCCGGTGGAGGAAGAGGCCGGCGCACCGCTCGAACCGGGCGATGCCCTGCCGGACGGAGATGCCTTGCTTCCCGATGTGACGGTCGCTCCGCTCGACATTCCTGCCGAAGAGCTTCCCGGTCAGGACAATCCGCCGGCAGAAACGCCGGGAGCGGAGATCGCCGATGGCGAGGCCGCGCCGGACCCCATAGAGCCGGAACCTGCGGCGCCGGACACCGAAGCCGAGAGCGAACCGGAAGCAGAACTCACCCCCGAACAACGCAGCCCGTTCGCCGGTGCCGTCATCACCGGTGGGCCGCTGGCCGCGCTTTTTGCCGCAACCCGGGCCCGCCGCCGCCGCGAGGCCCGCAGCGACGCGCCCGAAGCGCGTGAGATTGTCGAGGACCCGCGCGACAGCGCCGAACCGGATGCAGCGCCGGCGCTTGATACCGCGCTTGCCGCAGCTGCCGAAGCGCCCGTTCAGGACGATCCCGAGACGGATGAGAAGACGCATGTGGCACCGGGCACGAGCGCCGAGACCGCGCCCCCCTTCATCACCGATACGCCCTTCTTTTCCGACGCCCCGGACGATGCCGAGCCCGCGGCGCCTGAAGAAGAGCCCGCTTCGGCAGAAGCACCCGAGGCCGAAGCCGATCCGGCGCCTGAGGCCGATCTCAGTCCGGCTGTTCCCGGTGCCGTGATTGCAGCGCTGGCGGGCGGCCTTCTTGGCGGGCTCAAGGCGCCGCTGGCGAGCGACATCGCCCCGACGGAAGAAGCGTCAGGCGCGGAAGAGGTTCCCGCCGAAACGGTCCTGACCGACGAGCCATTGACCGAAGAGCCATTG
>JAGRKQ010000010.1:8725-21072 GCA_020442235.1 Hyphomicrobiaceae bacterium
AACCCGAGGTGGCGGACAGCGATGCCGCGCCCGGGGAAACCGCTCCCGCAGTTTCCACCACATCCGGCGAACAGGCAGAACTCTTCGCCACGCCGGAAGGTCCTTCCGCCGATACGCCCTCCGCCGAGGCTGGCGATGCGCCTGACGCGGTGACCGGCCCGCAGGATCTGCGCTGGGCGACTGAACAGCTGGCCAGCGGCATCATCGCCGGGCTCAACCGCCCGGCCGGCGAGACGCCGAGCCGGCTGCGTGTCGTCGAACCGGAGGGCGCGCCGCGCCTTCGCGTCGTTCCGCCGCGCGAGGAAGAAAGCCTGTCGCGGCCCGAACGCATGACCTTCGAGGAAATCGCCAACCGGCTCGGCGCCCGCATCACCGGCGAGCGCAGCGCGCAGGACAGCGAGGCGCCCCCGCCGAGCGAAGCCGACGCGACCGGCGAGGAGGCCGCAAGCGTTCCCGAAACGCCAGCGCAGGACCTGCCGCTGTCCAACGGCCTTCGCGTCATCGAGACCGGCGGCGCGCGGCGCAGCGATGCCCGCTCGCCGGAACGGGCCACCCTCGACCGGCTGCCGCTTGCGATCATCGTCTTTCGCGGCGGCGAAGCGCTTTACGTCAATCGGGCGGCGCTGGAACTCACGCATCTGCACGATCTCGGCGCCCTGAAAAGCTTCGGCATCGAGCGATTGTTCGAGGACGGCCTGCCGACCTCGGCCGGGCCGGTGACGCTGGCGCGTTCCGATGGCGAGCGCATTCCGGTTGCCGCGCGGCTTCAGACCGTTCCCTGGGATGGCGGCACGGCGGCGCTGTTGTCGCTGCGCGAACTGGAAGCCCCGCGCGAGGAAACCGCCGGACTCGACATCACCACCCGCAGCCTTGCGGCGCGCATTTCCGAACTGGAAGCGCTTTTGTCGCTTGCGACCGATGGCGTGGTGACGCTGGAGCGCGACGGTACGATCCGCGCCGTCAATCCGGCGGTCGAGGGCCTGTTCGGCTTCTCCGCCAGCGATCTTGCCGGCCGGCATTACGGCATCCTTTTTGCCGAAACCGACCGCATCGCTGCGCTCGATCATCTTTCCGGCGTCATCGACGGCACCGCCAGCGCTTCGGTGCATGAGGGTCGCGAGTTCAAGGGCCGCGCCGCCAATGGCAGCGAAGTGCCGCTGCTGATCGCCATCGGCCGGCTCGATCTCGACAAGGACGATCTTCATGCCGCCGTCCTGCGCAACATGAGCCGCTTCAAGTCGGTCGAGGCGGAATTGATCGAGGCACGGCGCACGGCCGAACTTGCCAGCGCCCAGAAGTCGAATTTCCTCGCCCGTGTCAGCCACGAGATCCGCACCCCGCTCAATGCGGTGATCGGCTTCTCGGAGGTGATGATGAGCGAACGCTTCGGTCCGATCGGTTCGCAGCGCTACCGCGATTATGTCGCCGACATCCACACGACCGGCGAATACATCATGAGCCTCGTCAACGATCTTCTCGACCTGTCGAAGATCGAGGCTGGCAAGCTGGATCTCAACTTCACCGAGATCGATCTCAACGACATCGTCCAGCAGTGCCTGGCGATCATGCAGCCGCAGGCCGGGCAGAGCCGGGTCATCATCCGCACCAGCCTGCCGACCTCGGTGCCCAAGGTGGTGGCGGATGCGCGCTCCATGCGCCAGATTCTGCTGAACCTTCTTTCCAACGCGATCAAGTTCACGCCGGAAGGCGGCCAGGTGATCGTCTCCACCATCTTCGAGCCGACCGGCGAGGTCGCCCTGCGGGTGCGCGACAACGGGCGCGGCATGACCGAATCCGAGATGCAGCTGGCGCTGGAACCCTTCCGCCAGGTGGCGACCAGCCAGCGCGAGGGCATGACCGGCACCGGTCTCGGCCTGCCGCTGACCAAGGCGCTGTCGGAGGCGAACCGGGCCAGCTTCAGCCTGGAATCGGCGCTCGGTCAGGGCACGCTCGCCCGCGTCACCTTCCCGCCGCAGCGGGTTCTGGCCGAGTAACCGGCCCGGCCCTTCCGGCGCGGCTCAGCGCGCCAGACGCAGATTGTCGGCCTGGATCGAACGGGCGATGGAGGCGAAGGCCTCGCGCAGATCGATGTGGCCGCGCGTCGAGATGAAGTGGTCGTCGCCGCTGGCGCAGTCGGCCAGGGTGTCGAGGGTGCGGCGGTCGTTCATGGAATAGGTGACGGCGAAGATCTCGATGCCGAGATCGTGCATCGACTCGCAGGCAACCGCCATGTCGCGGCGCACGATGTTGTTGAGCGCCGGCACGTCGCCGACCGAGCGGCGGGCCTCATAGGCATAGCCGAAGCCGGTGTAGTAGCTGCGCTGCGGCGTGCGCAGATGCGCGCTGGTGCCGCCGACGACCAGTTCGCCATCGGTCATCATGATCAGGATCTTGCGGGTCTCGCCGTCATTATAGGGCGCGCCTTCGGTGTAGGGCGCACCCGGCGACAGCACGCGCCAGCCCCACATCAGGCCCATGAGGTGATCGGTGCCGTAACCTTGCGGGTTGCGGAAATCGCGCACCGCGCGGCGGATGTGGTCGATGGAACCCTGCAAGGGGATGACGGCCTGCTCCGAGCAGCCCGAATTCGGACCGCGCGTGAAGATGGCGCTTTGCGGGTTCATCGGCGTGCCGTCATATTTTCCCGTCGAGCGGATCTGGGTGAGATCCTGCTCGTGATAGGGATGCCGCGGGTCGAAGGGCGGCAGGTCATCCGGCAGATATTGCGCACGCGGATAATCATAGCGGCGCGCCCCGCGCAGCGTGCGGTCGTCATCCCAGAAATCGGGATCGTCCGGGATCATGAAGGGCACGAAGAGGGAATCGGGATCGGCGGAAACCGGCGCGGTATCGGTGCGATAATACTCGCGTCCGCGATACTCCACGCAGCCCGCCCATTCGGCATTCGGGATCGCGTCGTAAAGATCGAAGATGTTCACCGGCCCGGCGGTTTCGTCGAACTGGTTTCCATGCCATTCGGCCCGGCCGGCGCGATCCATCCAGTCCCAGTTGAAGCCTTCGCCGCGGATGTTGACCGAGATGGTGAAGGGCACGAGGCCGAGGCGCAGATTGTCCTCGTCGACGCCGGCTTCCTCCATGACGTCGAGAAATTCATCGACGGCGCGCTTCAGCGCCTCGATGCCGCCATTGCCATACATGGAGGGCGTGTTGTCGAGAACGAGAACGACCTCCACCGGCCGGTTGCCGCCTGTGGTCACTTCCGTATCGACGCCGAGATCGAAATCAGTGAGCCCCATGACGTCGAGAAGAACGGTCTCATATGTCTCGTTCGCCGTTGCGACCAGATGCGCGCTCGGCGTGAACTCGCTGACATCGACGGTGATGCCGCTGCGGCCGAGCAGCGCCGACATGCGCTCGGCGATCATGGTCTCCGCCTCGTCTTCCGTCGCCGCCCCGTCGCGCACGACGGACAGGGCCGCCGCGTCGAGCGCGTTTTGCAGGCCGCCGCGATTGGCATTGATCATCGACAGTTCCACCCCTGAACCGGTCAGGGCCAGAATGGGCAGGATGGTGACGGCGAAAACCGCACCGACCTGGCCGTCGCGGTTTTCAAGGAAGCGGGTGACGGAGGACTTCAACGAAGCAAGAAGGGAAAGGCTCATGGCAGTCTCTGGAGCAATTTGACAGCCTGAGGATCGCACAGCCCCTTGAACACAAATTTTCTTTGCAAACGGGTTTTTAATGCAAAGAAAGCAATGAATATGACGCGATTTCTGCAATCATTTTGATTATAATTTGCCTCAAATGAGAGGAAAATTCGATGCTTGACCGCCCGCGCCTATTGACCCCTGAACGACTTGAGGAAGCCTGCCGCATCGTTCGTGCCGCCATGCCCGAAACGCCGTCCTATGCCTGGCCGGCCTTGGAAAAGGCGCTTGGCGTCACCGTCGTCGTCAAGCATGAAAGCCATACCCCGACAGGCGCCTTCAAGGTGCGCGGCGGACTGGTCCTTCTCGACGGGCTGATGCGCGGCAAGACCCCGCCGAAGGCCATCGTCTCGGCGACACGCGGCAATCACGGCCAGAGCCTTGCCTTTGCCGCCGCCCGCCACGGCCTTGGCTGCACCATCGCCGTGCCGGTCACCAACTCGCCGGAAAAGAACGCCGCCATGCGCGCCTTCGGGGCGCGGGTCGTCGAGGAAGGGGCCGATTTCGACACCGCCATCGGCGCGGCACGGCGCATCGCGGAAGAAGACGGGGCCTATTTCGTGCCCTCCTTCGCCGAACCGCTGGTCGCTGGTGTCGCCACCTATGCGGTGGAGTTTTTGCGCAGCCACAGCGATCTCGAAACGGTTTATGTGCCCATCGGGCTCGGCTCGGGGATCTGCGGGATGATCGAGGCGCGCGATGCGCTCGGGCTGAAGACCAAGATCGTCGGCGTCGTTTCAGAAAAGGCCGACGGTTATGCCCGCTCACTGGAATGCGGCAAGCTGACAGCGACGGACAGCGCCGCCACCTTCGCCGACGGCATGGCCGTGCGCTGTCCGAGCGAAGAAGCGCTTTCGATCATCGCGCGCGGTGCGGAGCGGCTGGTGCGGGTCAGCGACACGCGGATCGCCGAGGCGATGCGGCTTTATTTCTCCGCCATCCACGCCACGGCCGAAGGCGCCGGTGCGGCAGCGCTCGCCGCTCTCATCGACGAGCGCGCCGCCATGCAGGGTCGTCAGGTTGGCGTCGTCCTTTCCGGGCAGAATGTCGACAGCTCGACCTTCCGGGACGTGCTTTCCGGTGCGACGCCGGTCGCTGCGTGAGGCTTGGCTAACATCGGAAACATTCCAAACTGAAGCCGTTTTTCGTGGACGAAGGCGTAAGGGATTGCCAATCACGCCCTGCCGCCTTCACGCGGCTCCCCCAACCCAGGGCCTTGACCCCTGACGATTGGAGATGCCTTGTCCATGAAAAGACCCGTAACTTCCAGGCTTGCCGCGACCGCGCTGACCACTGTCGCGCTGGCTGCCGCCGCATTCGCCACTGTCCCGTTCTTTGCTTCGCCGGCCGCGGCGGACGGCGTGGTCAATCTTTATTCCTCGCGCCATTACGACACCGACGAGCAGCTTTACACGCGCTTCACCGAGCTGACGGGCATCACCGTCAACCGGATCGAAGACGACGCCGACAAGCTGATCGAGCGCATCCGCGCCGAAGGGCAATACAGCCCCGCCGACATCCTCATCACCGTCGATGCGGGCCGGCTGTGGCGCGCCGACGAGGCCGGCATTTTCCAGCCGGTGTCGAGCCCCGTTCTCGAAGCGGCAATCCCGGCGGATCTGCGCCACCCGGAAGGCGATTATTTCGGCTTTTCCGCCCGCGCCCGGGTCATTTTCTATGACACCGCCGTGGTGAGCGACCCGCCCGAGACCTATGCCGATCTCGCCGACCCGAAATATGAAGGCATGGTCTGCACGCGCTCGTCCTCCAACATCTACATGCTGTCGCTGCTCGCCTCGATGATCGAGACCGAAGGCGAGGATGCCGCCCGCGCCTGGGCCGAAGGTGTGTGGAACAACCGCGCCCGCGACCCCGAAGGCGGCGATACCGACCAGCTGCGTGCCCTGGCCTCCGGCCAGTGCGCCATCGTCGTCGCCAACACCTATTACTTCGCCCGCGCCAAGGCGCAGGAGGCGGACTGGCTGATGCCGGCGCTCGACCGCTTTGCCATCGTCTTCCCGCCGGAAACGCATGTGAACATTTCCGGCGCGGGCGTCGTCGCCACCGCGCCGAATTTCGACAATGCGGTGCGGTTCCTCGAATATCTGGTGAGCCCGGAAGCCCAGGCCTATTTCGCCGGCGGAAACTTCGAGTATCCGGTCGTCGAGGGCGTTGCCGTGGACAGCGTGGTTGCCGGCCTTGGCAGCTTCGAGCGCGGCACGGTCAATGTGGAGGCCTATGGCCGCAATCAGGCGACCGCGCAGGCGATCTACGACGCGGTCGGCTACCGCTAGGATCAGCGCGATCAAATCCCAAGAAGACGGGCCGGCCTTGCGCCGGCCCGTTTTTTTACGCCTGCCGAGCGTTTCTTTCCTCAGGGCCGCCGGGACGCTTCTTCTCTCAGGCCTGCCGGCCGATTGCCCGCGACAGGAGAATGACCGGCAACAGTCCGACCGCGACGATGGCGATCGAGGGAATGGCCGCTTCGGCAAGACGCTCGTCGGAGGCAAGGCGATGGGCGAAGGTCGCCAGCGTTTCCACGTTGAAGGGCCGCATGATGAGGGTCGCGGGCAGTTCCTTCAGGACGTCGACGAAGACGATGAGCGCCGCCGTCACCAATGCCGGACGGATCATCGGCACATGCACGGAAAGAAGCGTGCGCCCTGCCCCCGCCCCCAGCGTGCGGGCCGCCGCATCGATGGAGGGCGTCACCTTGATGAGGTTGGCGTCGACCGTGTTCAGCGCCACGGCCATGAAGCGCACCAGATAGCCGAAAAGCAGAGCAACGATGCTGCCGGTGAGGATGAGGCCCGGCGTATAGCCGAAGCTCGCCTGCATGATGCGGTTGAGGGCGCCGTCGAGGCTCGTCATCGGAATGAGCAGGCCAACGGCGATGATCGCGCCCGGCGTTGCATAGCCGAGAAGGGTGATGCGTCCGGCAAGGCGCGTGGCCGGGCCGGGCACCAGCCGTTCGGCATAGGACAGGGTGAGCGCTGCGGCGACGCACAGAATGGCGGCGATGCCGGCGAGCGTGAAAGACGTGCGCGCCGCCGCAAGATAGCGCGCCATGGACTGCGTTTCGGCCGAGAAGGCGAGATGCAGCAGGATGGCCAGCGGCAACAGGAAGCCGAGCGTCACCGGCACGGCGCAGATGAGGAAGGCGACCAGCGCGCGCCAGCCATCGAGAGCGGCCCGGCGGCGTTCCGCCGAAGGGCGGCTTGCATCGTAGCGCCGGCGCCCGCGCTCGTGGCGCTCGACCAGAAGCACGACGATGACGATGGCAAGAAGCACGGTGGCAAGCTGCGCCGCCGCCAGCCGGTCGCCGAGCGAGAACCAGGCCCGGTAAATGCCCGTGGTGAAGGTCTGCACGCCGAAATGCGCCACGGTGCCGAAATCGGCCAAGACCTCCATCAGCGCCAGCATGGCCCCGCCGAAGATCGCCGGGCGGGCGATCGGCAGCGCAACGCTGATGAAGGTGCCGAAACGCGTGCGCCCGAGGGTGCGCGCCACGCTGGTCATCGTCACCGCTTCGGCGATGAAGGCCGTGCGCGCCAGCATGTAGACATAGGGGTAAAGCACCAGCGAGAAGACCAGCCCGGCGCCCGGCAGCGAACGGATGTTGGGGAACCAGTAATCGCGCGCGCCCCAGCCGGTCACGGCGCGCAGCAGCGTCTGCACGGGACCGGGGTGCTGGAGAAAATCGGTATAGGCATAGGCGACGACATAGGCCGGCATCGCCAGCGGCAGGATCAGCGCCCAGCGGAAAATCGAGCGCCCCGGAAACTCGAAGGACGTCACCACATAGGCGCCCGGCACGCCGATCAGGAGCACGCCGACGAGCACCATGGCGCAGAGCGCCAGCGTCGCGCCGGTGTAGCGCGGCAGGACCGTTTCCAGAAGCTGGACCCAGACCGGGCTCGGCCCGTCGGCCCAGGCGAAAAGAATGCCGAGATGCGGGGAGACGAGCAGAGCCGCGATCAGGAAGGCGGCAGCGACGAGAACGGGGTGGCGCATGCGCGCGCTCACCGCTGTCATTGCCTTTGCCACGATGCTGCCACTCCCGCCGTTTCCATGTGCGGTTCCTGTCTTGCACAGGCCGCCTCGAGAAAAAAGCACCCGCCCCCGCCGACAGGGGCGCGATGCTTGCGGGGCCGGCCGAATTCTGACAATGGCGTATGAAACGCGGTATCAAGAGACGGCGAATCCGCCCTTCCTGCCGCCAAGGAGGAATGCCCATCTCACGCCGTATCAAACGCGGGCTGTTGGTTGCCGCCGCCGTTCTCGGCGTCCTGGCCATGCTTGTTGCGGCCGTGCCCTTCGTCCTGTCCACCGATGTGGTCAAGCGCCGCGTCGGCGAGCAGATTTCGGCCTGGACGGGCCGGCCCGTGATCCTGCGCGGCGAGCCGGTCATCACCGTCTTTCCCCATCTCACCGTCAAGCTGAAGGATGTCGCCGTCGAAGGCGCGATCCCCGGCGGCACACCGATCATCGTCTCGGAATCGGTGAAGGCCTCCCTGCGCCTCCTGCCGCTGATCGTCGGGCGGATCGAGATCGCCGAGATCACCATGCTGCGGCCGCAGGTCACCTTCTACCGCGACGGGGAAGGCGTGGCGAACTGGGCCTTCGACGCCGGCCGCTTCGGCGCGCTCGTGTCGCCGCAGGAGGTGATGGAGACCGGGGCCCTCAGCCGGCTGACGATCACCGACGCCTCGATCCGCTACATCGACGACATGAGCGGCGAGCGCGAAACGCTGTCGGGAGCGGATTTCGCCATTTCCTGGCCCAGCGCCAGCCGCCCCTTTTCGGCAACCGGCGCCTTCGTGTGGCGCGGCGAACAGGTGGAAGGGCTGCTGTCGATCGGCGACCTGCCGGCCCTGTGGCGGACCGGCGACACGCCGGCCCGGCTGACGCTTGCCGCCCCGCGCCTCTCGTTGCAATTCGACGGGCGGGCCAGCCTCGTCAACGGGCCGCAGGCCAATGGCCAGATCACGCTGTCGACCCCGTCGCTGCGCCGCGCGCTGAGCTGGATGGGCGTCGATCTCACCGCCGGTTCCACGCTCGGCCCGGCGCGCATTTCCGGCGCGCTGCGCCTCGTCGGTCCGCTGATCGAAATCAGCGAGGCGACCGGCGATCTCGATGGCAACAGCGCCGAGGGCGCCGTCGCGGTGTCGCTCGCCGGAGAACGCCCGGCCATTCAGGGCACGCTCGATCTCGCCCGACTGGACATCTCGCCTTACATGGAAGGCCTGAGGGCGACCACGACGGCAAGCGCCCCCAATGACTGGCGGTTCCGGGCCCTGGAAGCGCCGGTTTTCGGGCTGATGGACCTTGATCTGCGCATCGCGGCGCGGCGGGTCATTCTCTCCAGCATCGTCATCGACGACTATGCCGGCTCGGTCAGCCTGCGCGACGGCACCGCCAGCCTGACCATCGGCACGGCCACCCTGTTCGGGGGGGCGCTCAGCGGCACACTGGGCGCGGCCAATCTGACCAATGCACCGGTGCGGCTGGAAGCGGGGCTTTCCGCCCGCGATTTCCAGATGCGCGACGCGCTTTCGGGCCTTCTCGGCATCGCCCCCGTCGACGGAACCGGCAACCTCGACCTGCGCATCGCCGGCACGGGCGATACCTTTGCCGATGTGCTGCGCTCCTCCAATGGCGAAGCGTCGCTCAGCATCGAGGATGGCGGCATCAATGGCATCGACATCGTCGGGCTTGCGGGGCTTCTCGCGCGCGGCACCGAAGAGATCGATATCGCCACGGTCCTGCGCGGACGCACGCCGGTCGCCCGCATGGCCTCCCGCTTCGTCGTCACCAATGGCGCGGCCGAGACGCGCGACACCCTGATCGATGGCGGCCCGGTGCAGACGCGGCTGACCGGAGTGACGGATCTTTTCGCGCGCACGCTCGACTTTACCGGGCTCATCACCGTGGAGCAGAGCGGGCGCGACCGTCTCGACGTCCCCTTCGAGATCCGCGGCTCGTGGACGTCGCCGCTCGTGCTGCCGGATCTTTCCGGTCTGGAGCGCCGGCCCGGCGAATAAACCACGCGGGCGCTCATTGCTTGCGCTGGCGGGCGGATACCGTGACGATGGCGCACCGCCTCGCGTTGCGGAAACTGTGTCATCAAGGTTCGGGGCTCACCGCAGCATGCTGCGCTTCCTCTCACTGGTGTTCAAGCTGGCTGTCGTCTCGCTTGCGGTCGGGGCGATGCTGTCGCTCGTCGATTTGACGGCGGCGGACCTTCTGGCGCAGATCGGCCTGACACCCGAGCGCCTGTGGGAAGCGATCGTCGCCAGCGTCAACTGGGCGATCCCCAACATCCTGCTCGGCGCCCTGATCGTGGTGCCGGTGTGGTTCGTGATCTATCTCTTCCGCCCGCCGGGCTCCTAGGCCCCTGCCGGCAAGCGTCAGAACCTAGCCCATCGCGGCGCGTTCGGCCTTCTGGCGGGCGGCCTCGCGGCGCTTGGTGGTGATCGAGGCGGCCACGACGCCGATGGTGACCAGAGCCACGAGGATGGTGCAGACCGCATTGATCTCCGGTGTGACGCCGAGGCGGACCTGGGAATAGATCTTCATCGGCAGCGTCGTCGCGCCCGGGCCGGAGGTGAAGCTGGCAATCACCAGATCGTCCAGCGACAGGGTGAAGGCGAGCATCCAGCCGGCCACAACCGCCGGCATGATCACCGGCAGGGTGACGAGCACGAAGGCCCTTGCGGGATGGGCGCCAAGATCCTGGGCGGCCTCTTCGAGACTGTTGTCGAAAGTGACGAGCCGCGACTGCACCACGACCGCGACGTAGCACATGGAAAAGGTCGTGTGGGCGAGCACCACGGTCCAGTAGCCGCGGGCGAAACCGATGGCGACGAAGAGCAGAAGCAGCGACAGGCCGGTGATGACCTCGGGCATGACGAGAGGCGCGTAGATCATACCGGAAAACAGTGTGCGACCGCGGAACCGCCCGCCCCGGACCAGCGCCACGGCGGCAAGCGTTCCAAGAAGGGTGGCAAGCGTTGCCGAAACGAGCCCGACCTTCAGCGTCACCCAGGCCGCGTTCTTGATGCCCTCATTGTCCAGCAATTCGACATACCAGCGGGTCGAGAAGCCGCCCCAGACCGTGACCAGCCGCGACTCGTTGAAGGAGAAGATCACCAGGAGCACGATCGGCAGGTAAAGGAAGGCGAAGCCGAGCGTCACACTCGAAATGTTGAACCAGCTTGGACCGCGCGTCATCGCTCCGCCTCCCGCTGACGTTCCTGGAAATTCTGGAAGGCGACAATCGGCACGATCAGCACGAAGAGCAGGATCACCGCGACGGCGCTGGCGACCGGCCAGTCGCGGTTGTTGAAGAATTCCACCCACAGCGTCTTGCCGATCATCAGCGTCTGCGACCCGCCGAGAAGATCGGGGATGACGAACTCGCCGATGGCCGGGATGAAGACAAGGAACCAGCCGGCGATCACGCCCGGCATGGAAAGCGGGAAGGTCACCTTCCAGAAGGCTTTCAGCGGTGTGCAACCGAGATCCTCGGCGGCCTCCAGCAGCGATCCGTCGAGCTTTTCCAGCGAGGCGTAAAGCGGCAGCACCATGAAGGGCAGGTANNATGCCGATATAGACCGCCGTATTGGTGTTGAGGATGATCAGCGGGTCGTCGATCAGCCCCATCGCCATCAGCGCCTGATTGAGCAGGCCCTCCGGCTTCAGGATGCCGATCCAGGCATAGACGCGGATCAGGAAGCTCGTCCAGAACGGCAGGATCACCAGCATCAGCAAGGTCGGCTGCCAGCCTTTCGGCGCGCGCGCCATGCCATAGGCGACCGGATAGCCGACCAGAAGCGTCAGCATGGTCGAAACGAAGGCGATCCTGAGGCTCGACAGATAGGCGTTTGTGTAGAGCGCGTCGCTCGCCAGGAAGAGATAATTGACGAAGGAAAGATCGGCAAAGCTGCGCTTGAACGCCTCCCAGCCCGCCGCCAGATCGAAGGTCGGGAAGTAGGGCGGCATGGCGATCGCGGTCTGCGACAGCGAGATCTTGAAGACGATCACGAAGGGCACGAGGAAGAAGACGATCAGCCACAGATAGGGCACCAGCACCGGCAGGTGCCTGAAGATGCGCGCTGTCAGGGTCGGCCGGTCGCTCATTGCGTCAGAACCACCCCTGCGTCGGTGCCGAAGGTCAGCCAGACCTTGTCGTCCCAGCTGATCGGACGTTCCACGAGGCGCGTCGCATTGGCGACCGTGGCGCGCACGGTCAGCCCGCTTTCAAGGCGCACGTGATAGATCGAGACGTCGCCGAGATAGCCGATGTCCCAGACCGCGCCGTGCAGCGTGTTGCAGCCGGTCTCCGCCGGCGCGTCGTGGCTGATGCGCAGCTTTTCAGGCCGCACGGCGAGCCAGGCCGTCGCGCCTTTCGCAACCCCGCCGGCGGGTGCGGCGGCGGTGAGCTCGGTGCCAAGCTGCGGGCAGGAAAGCACGACCGTGTCCCCGGCGTCCTTCACCGTTCCCTCGATGACGTTCACATCGCCGATGAAGTCGGCGACATAGCGCGAGTTGGGCTCCTCATAGATCTCCGAAGGCGTCGCCACCTGGACGATCTTGCCGTGATCCATGACGGCGATGCGGTCGGCCACCGTCATCGCTTCTTCCTGATCGTGAGTGACGATCAGGAAGGTCATGCCG
>JAGRKQ010000010.1:21099-21907 GCA_020442235.1 Hyphomicrobiaceae bacterium
TCGAACTGGGTTTCCTCGCGCAGCTTCTTGTCGAGTGCACCGAGCGGTTCGTCGAGCAGCAGCACCTTCGGCCGCTTGGCGAGCGAGCGGGCGAGCGCAACGCGCTGCTTCTGGCCGCCGGACAGCTGGTGCGGCTTGCGGCTGGCGAAGGGCTCCAGCTTGACGAGCTTCAGCATCTCGGCGACGCGGTCGCGGATCGCGTCTTTCGCCATGCCGTCCTGCTCAAGCCCGAAGGCGATGTTCTTTTCCACGCTCATATGCGGAAAGAGCGCATAGGACTGGAACATCATGTTCACCGGACGGCGATGCGGCGGCACGCCGGCAAGCGATTTTCCCGCCAGCGTGATCGCGCCATCGCTCGGGTTCTCGAAGCCGGCGAGCATGCGCATCATCGTCGTCTTGCCGCAGCCCGACGGGCCGAGCAGGGCGAAGAATTCGCGCTCATAGATGTCGAGGGTCAGATCGTCGACGGCGGTGAAGGAGCCGAAGCGCTTGGTCACACGCTCGAAGCGGATGAGCGGGATGGCGGACGGATCCGTCCAGGGCGAGAAACTTTTTCGGACCGGTCCCAGCGTCTTCATCGGCAGTGTTCCGTTTCCATGCCATGCCGAAAAGGGAACGGGGCGCTTTTGCGCCCCGTTCGGTTTTGTCGTTACTGCCCGGTGACGATGCGGGTCCACATGCGCGTCACGATGCGCTGGCTCGCCGGATCATAGGGCAGTTTGGTGTAAAGATTGGCGAGCGTCGCCTCGTCCGGATAGACCGCCGGATCGCCGACCACATCCTCGATCAGAAGCTCCTGCGAGGC
>JAGRKQ010000010.1:22004-24158 GCA_020442235.1 Hyphomicrobiaceae bacterium
GCCATCTGGTCGAACCACATCAGCGCGCCTTCCTGCGGGATGATGTAGTTGATCTCGACGCCGTTCTCCGCCTCGGCGGCACGGTCGCGGGCCTGGAACATGTCGCCCGACCAGCCGACGGCCACGCAGATGTCGCCATTGGCCAGCGCGTTGATGTATTCGGACGAATGGAACTTGCGCACCGTCTCGCGCACGCCCTGAAGCAGCTCTTCGGCCTTGGCAAGGTCATCCGCATTGGTGGTGTTCGGGTCGAGACCGAGATAGTTCAGCGCCGCCGGGATGATCTCGGTCGGTGCATCGAGCCAGTAGATGCCGCAATCGGCGAGCTTGGCGGCGATCTCCGGATCGAAGACCAGCGCCCAGGAATTGACCTCGTAATCGGCCCCGAGGCGCTCGGCGATCATGGCGGTGTTGTAACCGATGCCGGTGGTGCCCCACATATAGTTGATCGAGTAGCTGTTGTCGGGATCGTAAGCCGCCGTGCGCGAGGACACCACGTCCCACATATTGGCAAGGTTCGGCAGAAGATCCTTGTTCAGCTGCTGGAAGACACCCGCCTGGATCTGGCGCGACAGGAAGTCGGCCGTCGGCACGACGAGGTCATAGCCGGTGTTGCCGGAAAGCAGCTTGCTTTCCAGCACCTCGTTGGAATCGAACACGTCATAGATGACGTCGATGCCCGTCTCGGCCTCGAACTGGGCCAGCACTTCCTCGTCGATATAATCCGACCAGTTGTAGATGCGCACCTGGCGCTGCTGGGCATCGGCGAGCCCCGTCAGCATCGCGGTCGCGGCAACGCCCGCGGCGATCGCGGCAATCCGGCCCTTCGTCATGTGCCGACCTGTCGTCATGTGAATGACTCCTTCCCTCTCATCAGTCCTGTTGTCGCGCCCTTCCGGGAACGCTTTTCCGGCAAAACCCTATGAGGCTTTTGGCCCATGCTCAAGATGGCTGACGCTCCGCAAATGCCCAAAATCGCAGCATGCCTCACAGATAGGTTTCCCGCTCCAGCTGCGAGATTTCACGGCCGAAGGCGGCCAGCTCGTCGCGCTTGATGGCGGTGAAGACCTTGTGCATTTCCGTGCCAAGCGCCGCCTTCATCAGGGCCGAGCGCTCGAAGGCGTCGATGGCCTCGTCCATCCAGGGCGACAACTCGGTGAAGGCCTCCTGCTCATAGGCGTTTCCAGCCACGGGCGCGGGCGGTTCCTTCTGATTGTCCAGACCGGCGAGCATGCCGGCAAGAATGCCGGCCAGCACCAGATAGGGATTGGCGTCGGCGCCGGCGATGCGGTGCTCGATGCGGCGCGCCTTACCCTCGGCGGAAGGCACGCGCACGGCGACCGAGCGGTTGTCGTGGCCCCAGCAGATCGCAGTCGGCGCATAGGAGCCGGGCTGCATGCGGCGGTAGCCGTTGAAGGTGGAGATGAACAGCGCCTGCGCCTGCGGCATGGTGTCGAGCAGGCCGCTGACGCAGTGGCGCAGCGCCTTCTCGCCGGTTTCCGGGTCGGCGAAGATGTTGCCGTCCGTCCCGTCGAGGCTGACATGCACATGCATGCCATTGCCGGGCCAGTCGTTGAAGGGCTTGGCCATGAAGGAGGCCTTCATGCCGTGCTTGCGCGCCACGCCCTGCACCAGACGGCGCAGGAGCACCGCATCGTCGGCGGCCGCCAGAGCATCGGAACGGTGGTGAAGGTTGACCTCGAACTGGCCGGGAGCGGCCTCGGAGACCGCCGCATCGGCCATGATGCCCTGCGCATCCGCACCGGCGCGGATGTCGTCGACCAAAGGCTGCAAGGCCTCAAGATCGGCCAGCGCATACATGTTCTGCCGCGCCGGACCAAGCTCGGTCGAAAACACCGGGCGCGGCTGGGCGACTTCCGGGTTTTCATCGTCGAAGAGGTAGAATTCCAGCTCGAAGGCCGCCGTCGCCGAAAGCCCCTTTTCCGCCAGACGCTGCATCAGCCGGGCGAGCACATGGCGCGGATCGGCGAGAAACGGTCCGCCCTCGCTGTCGTAGCAGGACAAGAGCACCTGTGCGGTCGGGCGATTGGCCCAGGGCACGGAGACGAGCGTTCCCGGCACCGGCCGGCAGCTTGCGTCCTTGTCGCCGGTCTCGATGTGAAGGCCGGTCTTTTCCACCTCCCGCCCCCAGAC
>JAGRKQ010000010.1:24209-24919 GCA_020442235.1 Hyphomicrobiaceae bacterium
CGCCGAGCCGGGCAGCCACTTGCCGCGCAGGACCCCATTGGTGTCGGCAAGCACGACCTCGACCGTGTGCAAATCGCCGGACGCTTCGAGGAATGTTTCCATCTCGGCGCGTTCGGCGGGACAGGCGCGGGGGATCGTCAACGGGGGTGTATCAGTCATGAACGGGGTCCGAAGGCCGCGGATGCGGCAAGACCTCAAGGCGAGCACGCGCGCCGGGGTGTGTCAATTGCCGCGCATGAGCCGGCTTGCGGGATCGCACGCGGCGCGCAACACTCCCCCAAAAGACGAAGCACCTCGCCAACGGAAATCCCCATCGTGTCCAACCCGACAACCGCTGAAGACTGGCGCCGGCGCGCCGCGTCCCTTTCCCTGCGCACCCGCGCCTTCATCGACGGACAGCATGTCGATGCGGCCTCCGGGGCCACTTTCGACACCGTCAATCCGGCAACGGGTGCGGTGCTGGCGGGGATTGCGGCCTGCGACCGGGAAGACGTGAACCGGGCCGTTGGCGCCGCACGCGCGGCCTTCGAGGACCGGCGCTGGGCCGGCCAGCCGCCGAAGGCGCGCAAGAAGACATTGTTGAAATTCGCCGAAATCATGCTGGCGAACCGCGAGGAACTGGCGCTTCTGGAGACACTCGACGTCGGCAAGCCGATCCGCGATTCGCTGCCCATCGACGCCACCAAGTCGGCCGAGTGCATCGCCTATTA
>JAGRKQ010000010.1:24993-28770 GCA_020442235.1 Hyphomicrobiaceae bacterium
GTCGGCGTCGTCGGCCTCGTCGTGCCGTGGAACTTTCCGCTGCTGATGGCGTCCTGGAAGATCGGTCCGGCGCTTGCGGCGGGCAATTCGGTGGTTCTGAAACCGGCCGAGCAGTCCCCCCTCACCGCGTTGCGCATCGCCGAGATGGCGAGCGAGGCCGGCATTCCCGACGGCGTCTTCAACGTGGTGCCGGGCTATGGCGAAACCGCCGGCAAGGCCATCGGCCTGCACATGGATGTCGACGCTGTCGGCTTCACCGGCTCGACCGAGATCGGCAAGCTGTTCCTCCAGTATTCCGGCCAGTCCAACATGAAGAAGGTCGGGCTGGAATGCGGCGGCAAGAGCCCGCACATCATCCTGGCCGATTGCCCCGATCTTGATGCCGCCGCCCGTGCGGCGGCCGCCGGCATCTTCTTCAACCAGGGCGAAATGTGCACCGCCGGCTCACGGCTTCTCGTCGAGGAGCCCATCGCCGATGCGTTCCTGGAGCGGCTGAAGGCGGCATCGACGCGCTGGCAGCCGGGCGATCCGCTCGATCCCGCAACCGCCATCGGCGCACTCGTCACGCGCGAGCATCACGGCCGGGTCCTCTCCTATATCGACACGGGCAAGACGGAAGGGGCGGAGCTGGTGACGGGCGGCCGGCAGACGCTCAGCGAGACCGGCGGCTGGTTCATCGAGCCGACCGTCTTCGACCGCGTCAGCCCCGACATGACGATCGCCCGCGAGGAGATCTTCGGGCCGGTGCTCTCCACCTTGCGCTTTACCGGCGTGGACGAGGCCATCCGCATCGCCAACCGTTCCGACTACGGTCTTGCGGCGAGCGTGTGGACCCGCGACATCTCCACCGCGCACCGCACGGCACGGGCGCTCCGGGCCGGCATGGTCTGGGTCAATTCCTATGACGCGGACGACATCACGGTGCCCTTCGGCGGCTACAAGCAGTCCGGCATCGGGCGTGACAAGTCCCTGCACGCCATCGACAAATATTCCGAGATCAAGACCATCTGGGTGCGGTTGTGAGCAAATCGAAGGCCATGAAGAAAGCGGTTGAGGCCCCGCGCGGCGTGGAGACGCTGGAGGAGGCGGAAGCCTGGTTCGCGGCGCGGCGGATCGAGGACATCGAATGTCTTGCCCCCGACCTTGCCGGCGTTGCCCGCGGCAAGATGATGCCGACCAAGAAATTCCTGCACGGCACGGCGATGGCGCTGCCGGCCTCGATCTTCATGCAGACGATCTCCGGCGAATATCCCGACGCCTATGGCGAGGACATCATGGACCCGACCGACGGCGATCTCGTCTTCGAGCCGGACCTTTCAACGCTCACCGTCGTGCCGTGGGAGAGCGACCCGACGGCACAGATGATCCACGACGCCTATTACCGCGACGGGCGTCCCGTGGAGATCGCCCCGCGCCAGGTCCTCAGGCGCATCCTCGCCCAGTTCGAGCGGCGTGGCTGGCAGCCGGTCGTTGCCCCGGAGATCGAGTTCTTCCTCGTCAAGCCGAACACCGATCCGGACTATCCGCTGGAGCCGCCGATCGGGCGCTCGGGTCGGCCGGAATCGGCACGCCAGTCCTATTCGATCTCGGCGGTGAACGAGTTCGACGAGCTGTTCGACGACATCTACGACTATTCGGAAGCGCAGGGACTGGAGATCGACACCCTCATCCATGAGGAAGGCGCCGCGCAGATGGAGATCAACCTGCGGCACGGCGAGGCCATCGCGCTTGCCGATCAGGTCTTCATGTTCAAGCGCACGATCCGCGAGGCGGCGCTGAAGCACCAGATGTATGCCACCTTCATGGCCAAGCCCATGTCGCAGCAGCCGGGCTCGGCGATGCACATCCATCAGTCGGTCATCGACATGGAAAGCGGCGGGAACGTCTTTTCCGGCCCGGAAGGCGAACCGACCGAGGCCTTCTTTGCCTTCATCGCCGGCCAGCAGCGCTATCTGCCGGCGGTGATGTGCATGCTGGCGCCCTACGTCAATTCCTATCGCCGGCTGACCCGCAGCCCCAACGCCATCGCCGCGCCGATCAATGTCCACTGGGGCTATGACAACCGCACGGTCGGCCTCAGGGTCCCGCATTCGGGCCCGGCGGCGCGGCGGGTTGAAAACCGCATCCCCTCTTCCGATGCCAATCCCTATCTTGCCATCGCCGCCTCGCTCGCCTGCGGCCTTCTGGGGGTGGAGAACGGCCTGACGCCGGACGAACCCTTCGCCAAATCCGGCCGCGAGGAACCCTTCGGCCTGCCGCGCGGGCTTCTGGAAGCCGTTGCCGCCTTCGAGCAGTGCGAGGAACTCGTCGACCTCTTCGGCGCCAAGTTCGTGGAGACCTACCGGGCCGTCAAACAGGCCGAGTTCGAGACCTTCATGAACGTCATCAGCCCCTGGGAGCGGGAATATCTCCTGCTCAATGTGTGAGATCCCATCATGGCTCTTGAAACCTGGCTCACCTTTCTCCTCGCTTCGGCGCTCCTCATCATCGTGCCGGGGCCGACCGTCCTGATGCTGATCGGCTACGGGCTCGCCCGCGGGCGGCGCATCGCGCTCTACACCATGCCCGGCGTGATGCTCGGCGCGGCACTGTCGATGACGCTGGCGATCGCCGGTCTCGGGGCGGTGCTCGCCGCCTCGGCTGCCCTCTTCACGGCGATGAAGCTCGCGGGCGCGGCCTATCTCCTGTGGATCGGCATCTCGATGTGGCGCGTCTCCTTTTCCGGCGAAGCCCCGGCCGCAACGCAGAAACTGCGCAGCGGCGACCGCGCCGCCTTCCTGCACGCCTTTGCCGTGACCGCGCTGAACCCCAAGCTCGTCGCCTTCCATATGGCCTTCCTGCCGCAGTTCATCGACCCGGCGGCCCCGCTGTTGCCGCAGGCGATGATTCTTGTGCTCACCTTCATCGGAATGCAGGCCCTGCTCGACACGAGCTATGCGCTCGCCGCCGGAAGCGCGCGCTCCTTCGCCCAGTCGCCGCGCGCCATGCGCCTGACGCAGCGTGTCGGCGGCTCGGCGCTGATCGGCGCCGGCGTCGCGGTTGCCGCGCTCCGGCGCACCTGATTTTCCCGCGCAGACGAGGCTCGATCATGTCGCTCTTCTCCAACGCCTACCCCACCGAGGACCTGCGCCGGCTCGACGAAGCGCACCACATCCACCCCTTCATGGATACGGCCATGCTGAAGAAGGACGGGGTGCGGGTGATCGTCTCCGCCGACGGGGTGTGGCTGACCGATTCGGACGGCAACCGCATTCTCGACGGCATGGCGGGGCTGTGGTGCGTGCAGATCGGCCATGGCCGTGCGGAGATCGCCGAGGCCGTGCAGGCCCAGATGGCCGAGCTTGCCTATTACAACACCTTCTTCAAGACGACGCATCCGGCAGCCATCGCGCTGGCGGAAAAGGTGACGAGCCTTGCGCCGGCGCATATGAACCGCGTCTTCTTCGTCGGCTCCGGCTCGGAAGCCAACGACACCGTGCTGCGCATGGTGCGCCATTATCACGACGTTCTCGGCAAGCCGGAGAAGAAGACCGTCATCGCCCGCTGGAACGCCTATCACGGCTCCACCTTCGCCGGCGCCAGCCTCGGCGGCATGAAGGCCATGCACAAGCAGGGCGATGGCCCGCTGCCCGGCATTCATCACATCGCCCAGCCCTACTGGTTCGGCGAGGGCGGCGATCTCAGCCCGCACGACTTCGGCATCAAGGCGGCACGGGCGCTGGAAGAGGCCATCGACGCGCTGGGCGAAGACAAGGTTGCCGCCTTCATCGCCGAGCC
>JAGRKQ010000134.1:0-5075 GCA_020442235.1 Hyphomicrobiaceae bacterium
CGGCCCGCTCGGCGCCTTCGAGCTTGAGCCCTTCGATGCGGCGACCAACGCCGCCGCCCACGCCGCCGCCAGGGCGACGAAGGCCGGGCGGCTTCTCACCGTTGCCGGTGGCGGCGACACCGTGGCCGCTCTCAACCATGCCGGCGTTGCCGGCGACTTTTCCTATGTCTCCACCGCAGGCGGCGCTTTTCTTGAATGGCTGGAAGGCAAGACCCTTCCCGGCGTCGCCGCCCTTGAGGCATAAGGCGCACACCCGAACCGACTGACCCAACCCCGAGGGGAACATCATGAGCGAACGGCTTGAAGACATTGCAGCGGCGATGGTCCGCGAAGGCCAGGGCATTCTGGCCGCCGACGAAAGCTCCGGCACCATCAAGAAGCGCTTCGACCAGATCAATCTGGAATCGACCGCCGACAACCGCCGCGATTACCGCGAGATGCTGTTCCGCGCCGAGGCGATGCAGGATGCCATCTCCGGCGTCATCCTCTTCGACGAGACCCTGCGCCAGAGCGCAAAGGACGGCACGCCGCTCGCAGAACTCATCCGCGCGGCCGGCGCCGTTCCGGGCATCAAGGTCGATGCCGGCGCCAAGCCGCTCGTCGGCACCAAGGGCGAGAAGATCACCGAAGGCCTCGACGGCCTGCGCGAACGCCTTGCCGAATACCACAAGCTCGGCGCCCGCTTTGCCAAGTGGCGCGCGGTGATCGACATTCCCGCCGGCCCGTCGCACAACGCCATCCACGCCAACGCCCATGCGCTCGCCCGCTATGCGGCCCTGTGTCAGGAAGCCGGCATCGTGCCGATCGTCGAGCCGGAAGTCATCATGGATGGCGCCGACTGCACCCACGACATCAAGACCTGCGAAATGGTGACGACCTGGATCCTCAAGGAAGTCTATCAGGAGCTTTATTTCGCCGGCGTCGCGCTGGAAGGCACCATCCTGAAGCCGAACATGATCGTTCCGGGCCAGCACGGGCCGAAGGCCTCGCGCGAGGAAGTTGCCGAGCGCACCGTGAAGGTGCTGAAGGACTGCGTGCCGACCGCCGTTCCGGGCATCGCCTTCCTCTCCGGCGGCCAGTCCGACGAAGAAGCGACCGCACATCTTTCCATCATGAACGCCATGGGCTCCCTGCCCTGGGCGCTGACCTTCTCCTATGGCCGCGCCCTGCAGCAGGCCGCCCTCAAGGCCTGGGGCGGCAAGCCGGAGAACGTTGCCGCCGCGCAGGCTGCCTTCAACCACCGCGCCCGCATGAACGGCCTTGCCGCGACGGGCCGCTGGTCGGCGGATCTGGAAAAGGCTGCCTGAGCTTCAGGCCCGAAACAAACCGGAAAAGGGCGCCCGACGGCGCCCTTTTTCATGCTTCGCCGCGATTTTGCCCGCTTCACCCCCTTCGTGCTATCGCCGCCGCTCGTTGCAGGATAAGCGTTCCCCATGGCCACCGACGACACCGCCTTCCGCACCCGCCTCGTTCTTGTCATGCCGGCGCGGAGCGGGCCGTCCGAATGCGCCGTGCTGGAACAGGCGCTCGCGGGCGGCGACATTGCCTCCGTGATCCTCTACGGCAGCGGCGAGAACGACGATGCCGCACGCACCGAAAGTGCCGCAGCCGTCTGCGCCATCGCCCAGCCGAAGGACGTTGCCGTCCTCGTCAGCGACGACAGTCGCATCGCCGGACGATCCGGTGCAGACGGCGTGCACATCGAAGGCGGGATCGAGGCTGTCGGCGACGCCATCGACCGGCTGTCGGCCAAGGGCCTCATCGTCGGCGCCGGCATGATGCTCGACCGGCACACGGCCATGCGCGCCGGTGAAGCCGGGGCGGACTATGTCTTCTTCGGCCGCCTCGACCGCGAGGAAACCGAAGAGGCCCATCCCAAGACCGTCGCCCTTGCCGAATGGTGGGCCTCGCTGTTCGAGCCCCCCGTGATCGCTCTTGCCGGATCGACGCCGCAGAGCGCCGAAGCGCTTGCCCGGCTCGGCGTCGACTTCGTCGCCGTGCGCAGCGCCGTCCTGGCCGCCGACGATCCGGCCGCAGCCGTTGCCGATCTCAACCACCGTTTCGAGCGGGCCGCGCAGGAACGCGCCGCGCTTCTTTCCGGGAGCGCCAAAGCATGAGCCGGAGCCTGCGCCTTCCGGCACGCATCCTCGGCTCGCTGGCCGCCCTCATGATGCTCGCGGGCCCTGCTCTTGCCGTTGACCCGGAAACGCCGGAAACGCCCGCCGATGCCCCGGAAGCCGCGCCAGCACCCTTTGCCGCGCCAGAGACAACGACCAGCACCGATCCCTTCGAGGCCTACCGCTTCGGCTTCTATGTGACGGCGATGAACCGCGCCCTGGAGCGTGCCGAGCAGGGCGATGCCGCCGCCATGGCGCTGATCGGACGGCTGTTCCTGGAAGGGCGCGGGGTTACCCTGAACCGCACGCGGGCGATGGAATGGTTCGCCCTTGCCGCCGATGCCGGCGATCCGCGCGCCGCCTTTGAATGGGCGCGCCTGGCGCTGGAAGACGACAATGCCGAGAACGACCGCGACGCCGTGCCCCGGCTGGAACAGGCCGTCGCCGACGGCAATGCGCGCGCCGAGATTGCCCTTGCCTTCGTGCTGATCGAGGGCCAGCTCGCACCGCGCGACCTGACCCGCGCCGCCGAACTGATGACCCGCGCTTCCGATGCCGGCATTGCCGAGGCGCAATATGCGCTGGCGCTGATGTATCGCGAGGGTGCAGGCCTCGTGCCCAACGATGTCGAGGCGACGCGGCTTCTTGGCCTTGCCGCCGAACAGGGCCATGTCGAGGCGCAGGTGGAATATGCCTTCGCCATCTTCCAGGGCCGAGGCGTTGCCCGCAACGAAGCGGTCGGCGCGGCCTGGTTCGAGCGCGCCGCCCATTCCGGCAACGCCATCGCCCAGAACCGCGTCGCCCGCATGCACGCGACCGGAACGGTGCTCGCCTTCGATCCGCTGCTGGCCGCGACCTGGCATTTCCGCGCCGTCGAACAGGGCCTTCAGGACGCAAGGCTCGACACCTTCATCGCCGGCCTGCCCGAGGAGGTCGTCGCCGAAGCGCGAACCCGCGCCCGTGCGCCGCTCGACGCCGATACCGACCCCCTCCCCCCGACCGAATAGGTCTCCGAACAGGACAGCGACACGCCCGCCTCTTGCCATTCCGCCCGGCCTATGGTCATAGACGCGGCGATTTCGGCATCGGGGCGCCACGCGGCCTTCCTGGCAGGACGATCCTGCCGCCCCAAACGCCCCTCTGACGCACACGAACCTTCGGCAAGGCACCTTCCATGAAGATCAACGGCAACGAAATCCGCCCCGGCATGGTCATCGAGTATCAGGACACGCTCTGGGCTGCGGTCAAGGCGGTCGCCGTGAAACCCGGCAAGGGCCCGGCCTACAATCAGGTCGAGCTGAAGAACCTGATCGACGGACGCAAGCTCAACAACCGCTTCGGGTCGGACGAGCGCGTCGAGCGCGCCCACATCGAAAGCCGCGACTTCCAGTATCTCTACAAGGAAGGCGCAAGGCTCGTCTTCATGGACGGCGAGACCTATGAGCAGATCGAACTGGACGAGGATTTCGTCGGCGAGCGCGCCGCCTTCCTCCAGGACGGCATGACCGTCGTTGTCGAGATGCACGCCGAGCGCCCGATCGGCATCCAGCTGCCGCAGCACGTGGTGCTGGAGATCGTCGAGGCCGATGCGGTGGTGAAGGGCCAGACCCAGTCCTCCTCCTACAAGCCGGCGATCATGGACAACGGCCTGCGCGTCATGGTGCCGCCCTTCATCACGGTGGGCGAGAAGATCATCGTCGACACCAACGAAATCACCTACGTGCGCCGCGCGGACTGATCCCCGATATGGCCCGTTCCGCGATTCTCAACGTGATGGTGCGCGCCGCCGAAAAGGCGGCCCGGCGCATCAACCGCGACTTCGGCGAGGTGGAAAACCTCCAGGTCTCGCGCAAGGGGCCGGGCGACTTCGTCACCATCGCCGACCGCCGCGCCGAGGAAACCATCCGCGACGAACTGGAATGGGCCCGGCCCGGCTGGAGCTTCCTGATGGAAGAGTCCGGCGAGATCGAAGGCCGCGACACGACCCGCCGCTGGATCATCGACCCGATCGACGGCACCACCAATTTCCTGCACGGCATCCCGCATTTCGCCATCTCGATTGCCGCCGAGGAGCAGGGCCGCATCACCGCCGGCATCATCCTCAACCCCGTGACCGGCGATCTGTTCACCGCCGAGCGTGGTTCCGGCGCCTTTTACAACGACCGGCGCATGCGCGTTGCCCAGCGCAAAAAGCTCGTCGACTGCGTGGCCGCCACCGGCGTGCCGCATCTGGGGCGCGGCGATCACGGCGCCTATCTGCACGACATTTCCCGCGTCATGCGCGAAGTCGCGGGTGTGCGCCGCTTCGGTTCCGCAGCGCTCGACCTTGCCTATCTTGCCGCCGGGCGCTTCGACGTCTTCTTCGAGGACGGTCTTGCCCCGTGGGACGTCGCCGCCGGCATCCTGATGGTGCGCGAGGCAGGGGGCTTCGTCTCCGACCGCGACGGCCGCCAGGAGATGTTCTCGACCGGCTCCATCGTTGCCGGAAACGAGGACGTGCACGGCCAGCTTCTGGCCATCCTCAAGGAAGCCCGCAAGCGCCATCACCTCACCGCTCCCGGCACGGCGGGCGACGAGGGATCGCAAAGCTGACGCATTCAGCCTGTTCAGTCCGGGCCGTTTTGCCGCTATTGCTAGTCGGCAGAAGCATATTGCGGCAGGGGACGGGAACACGATGGCTGAGGCGGACGCCTACAAGGATCCTTACAAACTCTCGTCCCCGACGGTCTATCTCGGCCTGATGGTGGTCTTCCTGCTTCTGGCGGGATTCGTGGCGCTGATCCTGTGGCGCTCCATCGCCACCGCCTTCGGGGCCAATCCGGGCCTCAACGGGCTGATCGTCGGCGTGCTCATCATCGGCGCGGTCCTGTCCTTCTTTCAGGTGATCCGGCTCTTCCCCGAAATCCGCTGGGTCAACGACTTCCGCATGAGCGATGACGGGCTGGCGCTGTCCGAGGC
>JAGRKQ010000134.1:5217-10827 GCA_020442235.1 Hyphomicrobiaceae bacterium
CTGGTGTTCCTCGGCCTGCTCGGCACCTTCTGGGGCCTCACCCAGACCGTGCAGGCGATCGGCAACACCATCGACAGCCTCGACGTCGCCTCCGGCGAACTCGGCACCATCTTTGAAAACCTCAAGACCGGCCTTTCCGCCCCGCTCGACGGCATGGGAACGGCCTTTTCCTCCTCGCTCTTCGGTCTTGCCGGTTCCCTGGTGCTCGGTTTTCTCGACCTTCAGGCCGGTCAGGCGCAGAACCGCTTCTACACCGAGCTGGAAGACTGGATGAGCTCCATCACCGATCTCGACAGCCCGGACGCCGCCAACGGTCCGTCCCAGGCCGCGCTCGTCACCATCGAACGCTCGCTGCGCGAGCTTGGCCAGCAGGTCGGCACCGGCGGCGCCGGACGGGCCGGCACCACCGCCATGGCCAATCTTGCCGAAGGCGTGCAGTCGCTCGTCCAGCACATGCGCTCCGAACAGCAGATGATCCGCGACTGGGTGGAGGCCCAGGCCGAAACCACCCGCCGCATGAACGCCACGCTCGACCGTCTCGCCCGCGAGCGCGACGAGGAGAACTGAGGCCATGGCGCTCTCGCGCAGCCGCCGCCGGGGCCCGGCCCTCGACTACTGGCCGGGCTTCGTCGATGCCATGGCGACGCTCCTGCTCGTCATCATCTTCCTTCTGTCGGTGTTCATCCTCGCCCAGTTCTTCCTCAGTCAGGAGATTTCCGGCCGCGACACCGTGCTGCAAAGGCTCAACCAGCAGATCGCCGAGCTGACCGAGCTTCTGGCGCTGGAACGTGCGTCCGCCACCGATCTGCGCAGCCAGTTGTCGACCCTCAACGCCAGCCTTGCCGCCGCCGAGGGCGAACGCAGCCGCCTTCAGGGGCTGATCGATGCCGCCGCCGGGGCAGAGGGCGAGACCGACGAGCGCCTCGCCGCGCTTCAGCAGCGCCTGTCCGAACAGGAAGAGACGGCGACCGGTGCGCTGAGCCAGGTCGAGCTTCTCAACCAGCAGATTTCGGCCCTGCGCCGCCAGATCGCCGCCCTGGAAGCCGCCCTTGATGTTTCCGAAGACCGCGACACCGCCGCCCAGGCCCGCATCGCCGATCTCGGCCGCCGCCTCAACGTGGCCCTGGCCCAGCGCGTGCAGGAACTGTCGCGCTATCGCTCCGATTTCTTCGGCCGGCTGCGCCAGATCCTCTCCCAGCGCTCCGACATCCGCGTCGAGGGCGACCGCTTCGTCTTCCAGTCCGAGCTTCTGTTCAATTCCGGCTCAGACGAGATCAATCCCGCCGGCCAGGGCGAACTCGCCAAGCTCGCCGAAGCGATCCTGGAACTGGAAGCCGTCATCCCCGGCGAAATCGCCTGGGTGATCCGCGTCGATGGACACACCGACAACCGGCCTATCTCCGGTGCGGGCCGGTTCCGCTCAAACTGGGATCTGTCGACTGCCCGCGCCGTCTCGGTGGTGCGCTACCTGATCGATCAGGGCGTGTCGCCGCAGCATCTCGTTGCGGCCGGCTTCGGTGAGTTCCAGCCGATTGCCGAAGGCGACAGCCCGGAAGCGCTCGCCCGCAACCGCCGCATCGAGTTCAAGCTCACCGAGCGGTGACGAGGCGCGGGCCGGGCTTGCGGCCGTCGGTATCGAACTGCAACTCGGCCAGCCGGCGGTAAAGCCCGCCCGCGTCCATCAGGCTGTCATGCGTGCCCGTTTCGACGATGCGCCCGCCATCCAGCACAACGATCCGGTCGGCATTGACGACGGTGGAAAGCCGGTGCGCGATGACCAGTGTCGTGCGCGCCTTCATCAGCCGCGACAGGGCCTCCTGCACCGCCGTCTCGGAGCGGGAATCGAGCGCGCTCGTCGCCTCGTCGAGCAAGAGAAGCGGGGCGTCCTTCAACACCGCGCGGGCGATCGCGATGCGCTGGCGCTCGCCGCCCGAAAGCGTGATGCCGCGTTCGCCGACAAGGCTGTCATAGCCCTCGGGAAGCGCGCGGATGAAGGCGTCGGCATCGGCCGTGCGTGCGGCGGCCTCGATGGCCTCGCGCCCGGCATCCTCGCGCCCGAAGGCGATGTTCTCGGCAATCGTGCCGGCAAAGATCGTCGTATCCTGCGGCACCACGGCAATCGCCGAGCGCAGCGCCTTCGGATCGAGCGCGGTCAGCGGCACGCCATTGATGAGCACCTGCCCGGCCTGCGGGTCGTAAAAGCGCATGGCGAGCGAAAACAGCGTCGACTTGCCGGCGCCCGACGGCCCGACCAGCGCCACCGTCTCGCCCGGCTTCACCTCGAGCGCAATGGCTTCCACCGTCGCATCGCCCGGCGCGGCATCCCCCGATCCATAGGCAAATGTCACATCCTCGAAGGCGAGTGCGGCGCCGCCTTCCGAGGCCGGCAGGGCGCGCGGGCGCGCGGGCGCTGCAATCGCGACCGGTTCGGCAAGAAGTTCGGAGAGCCGTTCGCTCGCCCCGGCGGCCTGGGACAGCTCGCCCCAGACCTGGCTGAGTTCGCCGAGCGCACCGGCGGAAAACACCGCATAGAGCACGAACTGGCCCAGTTCGCCCCCGCTCAGACTGCCGGCAAGAACGTCATGCGCGCCCACCCACAGCACCGCCGTGACGGAAGAAAAGATCACGAAGATGGCAAAGGCCGTCAGCAGCGCCCGCGCCGTCATGGTCATCCGCGCCGCCGTGAAGGCGGTCTCGACGCCTTCGGAAAAGCGCGCGGCGACACGCCGCTCGGCGGTGAAGCTCTTGACGATGCGCGCCGCGCCGATGGTCTCGGAGGCAAAGGCGGAGGCCTCGGCCAGCCGGTCCTGCGCTTCGCGGGTGCGCCGGCGCACCTTGCGCCCGAAGATCACCACCGGCAGCACCACGAGCGGGATGGCGACCAGCACGAAGCCGGAAAGCCGCGGGCTCGTCACCGCCATCATCACCGAAGCACCGAGAAACAGGAAGAGATTGCGCAGGGCGATGGAAGCGCTGGCGCCGACGGCGGCCTTGACCTGCGTCGCGTCCGCGGTCAGCCGCGAGACAAGCTCGCCCGAGCGCATGCGGTCGAAACTGGCGACATCGAGCGCCATCACCTTGTCGAAGACCCGCTGGCGCAGATCGGCGACGACCCGTTCGCCCAGCCAGGTCACCGAATAGAACCGCGCCGCGCTCATGAAGGCGAGCACGCCAACGACGCCCACCAGCGAGACGAAACCGTGATTGATGCTTTCCGCGCTGGCGGCGGCAAAGCCGTCATCGATCATGTGCCGCACGGCAAAGGGCAGCGCCAGCGTCGCCAGCGCAGCGCCGGTCAGGAAGAACAGCGCCGCCGCGATGCGCCAGGGATAGACCAGCGCCAGATCGAAAAGGTCCTTGAGGGCGGAAAGATTGGCACGGCGGGCAGTGCCCCCGGCCTCGTTCTGGCCCTCGGGGGCCTCGTTTTGATCGCTCTTGCTCATGGCGCGGCACAGTGCGCAAAGCAGGGGTATGGCGCAAGCCTTTCCTTGCCCGCGCAAGCCCGGATTGGCGCACTTGCCAAAGAAGGCTGCTTCGGTTAGAGGATCAGCCGGTTTTCACGGGGCCCGCTTTTGCGGGCCTTTGCGTTTGGCCGCCCAAGGGCTGGCCGGACCGGCATCCTGGAAGAGCGCCATGAAGAAAGACATTCATCCCGACTACCACATGATCAAGGTGGTGATGCTCGACGGCACCGAGTACATGACCCGCTCCACCTACGGGTCCGAGGGCGACACGCTGCAGCTCGACATCGACCCGACGATCCACCCGGCCTGGACCGGCGGCAACCAGACGCTGCTCGACCGTGGCGGCCGTCTGTCGAAGTTCAACAACAAGTTCGGCTTCCTCGGCGCCAAGAAGTAAGCGCCGCGGCCGCTTCAGGGCGGTAAGCCCAGACGAAAAACCCCGGCGCCGGCGCCGGGGTTTTTTCATGTCTGTTTTCGGAAGAACGCAGCGCTTCAGCCGCGCCTCAATCCCCGGACGCCTCGTCCTTCGCGCCGAAGACGCTGGAAAGCCGCGCCATGTGATCGGCGACCGGATTGCCGACCGGAGGCGTCTCGCGCGCCGAAGCGCCGTAGAAGATGTTGTCGAGCGTCTCGATCCGGTCCTGAAGCCGCATCGAACGGTCGATCAGCGCGCGCAGCTTTTCCGGAAGCTGCTCGTAATCGGGCCCGTGCGTCGCGCTGGAGAGCGACTGCAGGCGCACCTTGGCCTTTTCGCGCCGCGCTTCCTGCATCGTCATCTCGCCCTCATTGACCGAGCGCTGGAGAAGAAGCCAGGAAGCAAGCTGCATCAGCCGCGTCGTCAGGCGCATGGATTCGGTCGCATAGGTGAGCGAAGCCACCCGCGACAGAAGCCGCGCCGCATCGCGCCCGTCGCTGTCGAGATAGGCCGCCGTTTCCTCGACAAGGGCCATGCCTTCGGAGAACAGCGTCAGGAACCCGTCCGAGCCGATCAGCCGGTCACCGAAACGAACGGCATCGCCCTCGGCGGCTCCGTCAAAACGCCTGTCGTCGCGCTCGTTCATGGTCTTTCCCTCATCCGTCAACCACGATCATAGGAGGATCGGCGCCCCCGATCCAGTAAGGGGGGCTGCTCCCACTGCCAACAGGGTTAATGCCGGCCAGCCGCGAACCCTCTCGCCACGCTTGCGCAGGCACGAAAACGGCTTGCCGCAGGCACGAAAAAAGGAGCCGCGGCAAGCCGCGGCTCTGAGGAGAATTACAGGGAGGCGTCAAAGAGTGGACGTGCCACTCGGGTCCAGAAGATCTGGATGACTGTTAAGGTGAACCGGAAAGGTTGACGAAGCCTTAACGAAACCGCCGGCTTTGACGCGATGGCGTTCATCCATCGCGTTTTCCACCAAAAAGCGCCTCGGCGGCGGAAAGGCTCGCGCCCTTTGCCGAACGCGCCGCCTCGGTGCGCGCAATCTCTTCACGCAGAGCCCCGACACGCTCGTCGAGTTCGTGCACCGAAAGCGTGGAAAGATCCTCGCCGACGGTGATCGGGCGCTTCTTCTTCAACGGCTCGTCGTCCATCATCTCCCCCGCAAGAAAACGGCCGCACAAGGCCGCAGGCCTGCCGACATTGTTGCATCCTTTGTCCGGCTGTGCACCTTCACGAGGCAAGGACAACGAGACAGGAGGAGAGGCCCGCGATGACCTTCGAAAAGCGCGCCGAAGACCGCCCCGACATGATCGCCATCGCCATCGACCGCGCCGGCGGCCCCGAGGTTCTCATGCCCGTCCGCCGCAAGCGACCCGAACCCGGACGGGGCGAATTGCTCGTGCGCGTGGAAGCCGCCGGCATCAACCGGCCGGATGTGCTCCAGCGCCAGGGGCTCTATCCCGCGCCGAAGGGCGCCAGCGACATTCCGGGCCTGGAAGTCGCCGGTACCGTGGTCGAAACAGGCCCCTTCACCGCGCGCTATGCGACCGGCGCGCGCGTGACCGCACTGATTTCCGGCGGCGGCTATGCCGAATATGCCCTCGTGCCGGAAGAAACCGCCCTGCCCGTTCCCGAGGGGCTTTCCGCCGTGGAGGCCGCGGCCCTCCCGGAAACCTTCTTCACCGTCTGGTCGAACGTCATCGACCGGGCAGGCCTCAAGGCCGG